>NZ_VPEU01000006.1:0-106223 GCF_013416975.1 Acinetobacter sp. YH18001
GAGCGTGAACTTGAAGCGCAGACTTTTACGGTGAAAGAACTGGCAACCGCAGAGCAATCGAATGTACCATTTACGGACTTCGTTGCATTTTTTAGTGCTAAAATTTCTTTAAAATAATCGATAAAACCATCAAACTGACAATAAAATAGAGGTTCACCACGTTTTAAAATTAAATCTTTCTTTGTGTCATGCCATTCGAATGCCCACATCAAAGGTCTTGGCCAAATGTGAATCGGAAAACGTCCGCCAAAAATAGTACCTGGTAAAGGATTTTTACGGTAATGTCCAAAAGCATCGAGTTGAGTGATATAGACAACTTCGTCTGCAATAAAGCAATAAGGAAGCTTTAACTGTAAGATCGGTACGTTAGGAGTACGCCATTCATTTTCATTCACGAGTGTTAATAATTCACGTAACTTATTACCACGAACAGGAGAAGCATCACCTAAAATATTCACTAAGCTCGGCTTACCAGTTTGATCACGATCAAAACGTAGATGAAAGTCAAATGGGCAATTGATAACGAAATATCTGCTTTCAAGTTGTAATACAGCAGGACAACGACTGGCTGATTTAGCATGCTTTTGTTGTGACTGTGAGCGCATTCGATAAGGAGGTTCAAATAGAATTGAGGCTTTATCGTCAGTTAAAAACCATCCTACTTGAATTGGTCCTTCCTCAATATGTTTTTCACTGTCTTGTACTGTAAAGTGAATTTGCATGATTCTTATTCGCAAGTATTAATTCTTTCATTATAACTGAAGCAAGTATATTTTTTATACAAAATTTTATATTTCTTATCCAAAAAATTTAAATAAATCTTAAACAAAATAATGATTTATTATAATTTTAACAAAATAAGTGCAATAGTTATCATATTTTAGTTTTATTGATAAAAATACCTAATATCGTAAGTTACACTAGACTTACTCTTTATCTTCATCATTTCTAAAATTATTACCTTCATAAAGTTTCTTTTGCTTTATTAAAATGGATATCAACATAGGTAACAAAAATTGTACAAACGATTAGGGCTCCCATATAGGTTACTTCAACTGTATTTCATCATTCACCTTTAATATTTTTCTAAAAAATAAGTTGTAGAATTTTTCTCTCATTTCACACTTTTGGAGTTATCTATTTTTTTCTTTTGCTAAGCTCTGGCTCAAGCAATCCTGCTTTAACAATAAAAAAGGAGTAGACATACAATGTCTATTACTAAACTTTATCGAGTGAAAGATCTCGTTAATTATCCAGCACGTGCTGGTAAGGTCTTTGTAGATCGTTCTGGTCGCACACGAAAACTCTCCCATCGTGAAGCAACCATTGGCTTACTCAACATTTCAGAGTCCATGCTTTGGAAACTCGTAAAGCGCGGTGACTTCCCTGCACCGACCTATATTACTGCAAGCATGCCAACATGGTCTGAAAGTCAAATCAATGAATGGATCTCAAGTAAAAATAGAGCTGTATAGCGACTATTTTATTTCCCTTAAAGCCTGCCAGTAGACAGGCTTGAATCTTTTTGAAATAACGTTGTCTCAATCTTTCTATCGTTTAAAAGGTCATACAAATAATCCGCCCATTTCTGCATCATTTCTCGGCGATCTTCTAAGAACTGTGTTCTGTTGTATGCAGTACCGTTAGGATCTTTAACTCTATGCGCTAACTGATGCTCGATATGTTCTGCTGGCTGCTTAAAAATCTCAGCCAATAGTGTTCTTGCTGTAGCACGTGAACCATGTGCCGTATGCTTTCCTGCAAAGCCGATTCGCTCTAGCGCTTTATTCATTGTGTTTTCTGAAATAAACCCTTTACCCTCTCGTCCAACAAAAATATATTCGTTTTCTGGATAGAGATTAATAATCGAATCAAGTAGCTCAATTGCTTGGCTTGAGAGCGGAACAATGTGGTCTTGTTTGGTTTTACTCGCAATAAACTTTAAACAATGATTTTCTCGATCATAATGGGATTTTTTAAGCTGGCGAATCTCACCAGGTCGTTGAAAAATGAGTAGAGAGAGTTTTATTGCAATTTGGGTAGTAATTAAACTTCTAGGATGTAGTTCACCGTAGCCCCATACAGCCTTAACAAGTAAAGCTAACTCACGTGGTTCAACAATTGCGGCATGATTTTTCTTTGGTGGTGATGGGAGTTCAATATCCTCAACCGGATTATAAGTAATGAGTTTTCTTTTTCGAGCAAATTTGAAGATTTGATTTAAGTCTGACTTTAACCTTTTTGCAACAGCGTATGCTTTCCTCTCGAGAATAGGCTGAAATACCCGATCCTCCAATAGCTCCAATGTTAATTGATCAAAGCTCAACTTGCCTATATATGGCAGTGCGTCATGCTCTAAGCGACGAATTGTTTCGCTGTCTTGCTTTTGTTCTACTTTTCGCTTGTCTAGCCATTTAGATGCAATCACGGCAAAGGTATTTTCTATTTCATGTCGGCGTTGGTGTTTAGCTTGTAAACGTTTTGTTGTTGGATCAATCCCCTGTTGAATAAGTATCTTGTACTCATCTCTAATTCTACGTGCATCTTCTAAAGAGATTTCGGGATACGTACCGAGGGATACTTCATTGCGCTTGTTTGTATATGGGCGGGTATAATTAAATATCCAATACCGACTACCATTCGGATCAACACGAAAATAGAGATTTCCGCCATCACCAATCTTTATGCTCTTTTGAGGATCCGCTTTAAGTTTTTTAATCTGTAGCGCTGTGAGCTTATTTTGAGTACGTGCCATGATAAAAAACCACGCAAAAAAAAATGTAGTAAGTTTTAACTTACTACATTTCTTACTACTTTATAACCGTCGATTTACGTCAAGTGTCAACGTGCGTCATACCGCTGTATTCCAACTTTAACCAATATAATCAATCTCTTATATTGCGTTAAGCAATGTTGGAAAGTGTTGTATGGCGGAAGCGGTGAGATTCGAACTCACGGAGGACTCACACCCTCGTCGGTTTTCAAGACCGGTGCATTAAACCGCTCTGCCACGCTTCCATGGGCGCAATAATACGGCGCTTTTATGTAACTGACAAGTGAAAGTTACAGTGAATCTGATTAACTGCATATAGTTTCATCAAATCCCTACAATTTGGCGGCCAATTCGGCTCCTTCACGAATGGCACGCTTGGCATCCAGCTCGGCAGCCAGTTTAGCCCCACCAATAATATGATATTGTGCCAAGGTATTTTCCCCGGCAAGTGGCATCAAATCTTTTACCGACTCCTGTCCTGCACACACCACAATACTATCCACACGCAATAATTGAGCGTGGCCATCCACCTCAATCCATAAGCCTTCATCGGTAACAGATTTATATTGCACACCGCGCAACATGCGCACCGCGTGTTTTTTTAATTGGGCACGATGTACCCAGCCTGAAGTCTTGCCTAGGCCTGCGCCAAGCGGTGTCTTTTTACGTTGTAATAAATAAATTTCACGAATAGGTGCTTCAATTTCTGCACCTTGCATGCCGCCTTCACTGACATAATTTGGATTCGGGTCTACACCCCATTCACGTTTCCATTCATTCACAGGTTGCGGCTGTACCTGATGCGGCGGCTTTAACAAAAACTCGGACACATCAAAACCAATACCGCCTGCACCAATGACTGCAACACGATCTCCGACTGGCGCACCGCGTAGTACTTCTGCATAAGACAAGACTTGCGGTGCCTGACTGCCTTCGATCTTAAGCGCTCGCGGCACGACACCAGTCGCGACAATGACTTCATCAAAACCTTCACGCTCCAGCTGTTCACGGTTCACTTGGGTATTTAATCGCACATCAACGCCGGTTTTTTCCAATTGGACTTTAAAATAACGAATCGTTTCGTGAAACTCTTCTTTCCCCGGAATGACTTTAGCCAGATTAAACTGTCCACCCACTTCATGACTGGCCTCAAACAGCGTCACATCATGCCCGCGACTGGCTGCGACTGTGGCCGCAGACAGCCCTGCAACACCACCACCGACCACTGCAATACTTTTGGCTTTTTTGGTTTTGACATAGACCAGTTCGGTTTCATAGCCGGCACGTGGATTGACCAGACAGGTTGCGCGCTGGTTTTTAAAGGTATGATCCAGACAGGCCTGATTACAGGCAATACAGGTATTGATTTCATCAACACGATTGGTCGCGGTTTTATTGACCCAGAAGGCATCTGCCAAGAATGGACGTGCCATCTGCACCATGTCTGCCTGGCCGGAAGCCAGAATTTCTTCAGCAGTATCTGGCATATTGATCCGGTTCGATGCAATGACCGGCACCGCCACGTGCTTTTTCACTTCAGCGGTATAATCGACAAAAGCTGCACGCGGTACAGAAGTCACAATGGTGGGAATACGTGCTTCATGCCAGCCAATACCGGTATTGAGTAAAGTAATCCCCGCCTTTTCCAAAGCTTTAGCCACGGTAATCACATCTTGCATGGTATTGCCATCATGTACCAGATCCAGAAGCGACAAACGGAAACAGATAATAAATTTTTCGCCAATTTCCTCACGAATCGCTTTGACAATTTCTACGGCAAAACGCATCCGGTTTTCGATCGGGCCACCCCAACGGTCAGCACGCTGATTGACATGCCGGCTTAAAAACTGATTCAGCAAATAGCCTTCAGAACCCATGATTTCTACGCCATCATAGCCGGCTTTTTTGGCAATACTGGCCGTTCTGACATAATCCTGAATGGTATTCAGAATCTGTTTATCTGACATTTCACGTGGTTTAAAGGGAGAAATCGGCGACTTGATCGGGCTGGCCGAGACCACAAAAGGCTGATAGCCATAACGTCCGGCATGCAGAATCTGCAACAGAATTTTGGCACCATGCTTATGCACTGCATGCGTCACCAAACGATGCGGCGCAATGTCCCCCAAAGTATTCATGGTACCGCCCGCCGGTAACAACCAGCCTTGACGGTTGGGCGATATTCCACCCGTAATCAGCAGACCTGCGCCACCCTTTGCACGCTCACCAAAATACGCAGCCAGTTTGGGATAATTATAAAAACGATCTTCTAGGCCAGTATGCATCGACCCCATCACCACCCGGTTCTTAATGGTGGTAAAACCCAAATGCAGTGGCTTTAAAATGTTGGCATAGCGCGTCGTAGTCATAACAAATCCCTGATTATATTTGGCTGAGCAAGTCATTCCCTTACTTTAACTGATTTTCAGTGGCTTTTTATGACCCGGAGTTCAGCATTTTCAGGCACAAATATCAATCTTTAGAAGAGGATCACTTTCTATTTGGCGGATTAATCCTGCCATTGTCGCGCGCTAGATTTCCATAATGCAATCACGCCCAATACTGTACCAATCGGAAAACTCAGGAGCATCAGGATGGCCATAATTCTGGATAAAGTCCGTCCTGAACCATTGCCCTGTTTGACTTTGATGCTGGCCTGTATATTAAAAAATACCAGGCCGCCTAAAAGCAGCAGCACCATACCTAAACTCAGCGTAGAAATACTGGCTTGCTGATATTCCAGATATAAAAATACCAGTGTACTAAAACCAATCAGACCGGCATAAATCCCATGCAACAGTGCCAGCGTTTCATTCTTGGTTTTAGGATTTAAATTAGGTAAGGGTGGGATATGAGTCGCCATGCATTTATTCCTGTTTTATCTGAGTTTTTAACTTTATTCGGCTGAATATAGCGAATTTTTACTTTTTTAGCAGGATTCTGCTCAAAATCGTGCGATTTATGATTATTTAAGCCTATTGAATATAGATTTTAAAACGAGTTTTTCTTTTCTAAAGCAAACCTAAATAAATTAATGATACAATTGAGACAATATGTATTTTTTCAGGCCACCAATTCTGGCGTGCCTATTTCATATCATTAGGATGAACAATGTCTGATAATGCAACTATCTTGCAGAATGTCCCAGTAGGTAAAAAAGTTGGTATTGCCTTCTCTGGTGGTCTAGATACTTCTGCTGCTCTTTTGTGGATGAAACAAAAAGGCGCTGAACCTTATGCTTACACAGCGAACTTGGGTCAGCCAGACGAAGACGATTACGATGCGATTCCAAAAAAAGCTGAAGCTTATGGCGCAGTAAAAGCACGCTTAATCGACTGCCGTTTACAGCTTGCATTAGAAGGTATTGCTGCAATTCAATGTGGCGCGTTCCACATTTCAACTGGCGGTGTTCCTTACTTTAATACGACTCCTCTTGGTCGTGCTGTTACAGGTACCATGCTTGTCACTGCCATGAAAGAAGATGACGTCAATATTTGGGGTGACGGTTCTACTTACAAAGGTAACGACATTGAACGTTTTTACCGTTATGGTTTGTTGACCAACCCTGCGCTTAAAATTTACAAGCCTTGGCTAGACCAAACCTTTATCGATGAGCTTGGCGGCCGTGCAGAAATGTCGCAGTTCCTGATCGACAACGGTTTTGACTATAAAATGTCAAAAGAAAAAGCCTACTCAACAGATTCAAACATGTTGGGTGCGACCCATGAAGCCAAAGATCTTGAATACCTGAATGCGGGCATCAAAATCGTGGATCCAATCATGGGCGTTGCCTTCTGGAAAGATGACGTCGAAGTGAAAGCTGAAGAAGTATCGATTACTTTTGAAGAAGGTTTCCCTGTTGCGATCAACGGTCAACGTATCGAAGATCCAGTTGAATTCATTCTTGAAGCGAACCGTATCGGTGGCCGTCATGGTCTAGGTATGTCGGATCAAATCGAAAACCGTATTATCGAAGCAAAATCTCGCGGTATTTATGAAGCTCCGGGTATGGCGCTGCTTCATATTGCTTACGAGCGTCTTGTGACCGGTATTCATAACGAAGATACCATCGAACAATACCGCATCAACGGTTTACGTTTAGGCCGTTTGTTGTACCAAGGCCGTTGGTTCGATTCTCAAGCGCTGATGTTGCGTGAAACTTCACAGCGTTGGGTGGCTAAAGCCGTGACCGGTACTGTGACTTTAGAACTGCGTCGTGGTAATGATTACACCATCATGAACACTGAGTCGCCTAACCTGACCTATGAAGCTGAGCGCTTGACCATGGAGAAAGGTGATTCTATGTTCTCTCCAATGGATCGTATTGGTCAGTTGACCATGCGTAATCTGGACATTACCGATACCCGCGCAAAACTTGGCATCTATACAGAAACTGGTTTGCTTGCAGTGGGTACAGCATCTGCAGTGCCACAACTGAAAGACAAAAACTAAGTTTTGTTTTTGTTAAAAAACCGCTCTTGATGAGCGGTTTTTTTATGGATAGTTGTTCTTGATGTTTAAAGCATCGAACCATTGGCGGTATCTGAATTGACGGAACGAAGTGATTGATAATAAATCTGATTGCGCCCAAGCTGCTTGGCACGATACAGCGCCTGATCTGCAATTCCCAATAATATATCTTTATCAGTATCTGTTTCACCACGATAGACGGTAATGCCTAAACTGATGGTAATATGTCTCGCAACCAAAGATTTTTCATGGGGAATTTCCAGACGGTCAATCGCCTTGAAAATATTTGAAGCTACGGCATAAGCACCATGTGCATCTGTTTCTGGCAATAACACAACAAACTCTTCCCCGCCATAACGCGCCACAAAGTCCATATGACGGATCGCATTCTTGATGGTTCTGGCAATGGTTGAAATAACATCATCGCCTTTCTGATGCCCATAAAAATCATTATAGTTTTTAAAAAAGTCCACATCGATAAACAGGATCGCCAAGGTAGTGTCTTCACGACGGGCCCGTTCAAAATACACTTCAAGCGTTTCATCGAAAGTTCTCCGATTGGAAATCTTGGTCAGTTCATCATACTGGCTTAAATGTAACAATTCGGTGGTATGAATACGCTGGATCTGCTCACTGATTCTGGCCCGGATACTGTATAAAAAAATCACACGCTCACGCGCGAAAATCATATGACTAATTACATAACCCAGTAAGCAACTCCCAATCAGAATTCGCCCAAAAACCAGCGGATTAAAGTCTATGGCCATGATTGATAATACAATAATGGTCGTTGCTGCAGCGACCAGTCCGGTGACCAGCATCTGTACAGGCTTAATACCGGTCAGGATATAACCCAGAATATAAATAATGGTGACGATTGCCATCGACTGATGTTGTAACGCTGGGGTTTTAACCAACATCGTGATACAGGAAATGGACACCAGCATCCAGAATACCAGCAGCATTGAAGCTTGCAGAAAAAAGCGCTTGATCTTGGGTAAACAGGAAAACATATAAAAGAGAATTAATGACATACCGCCATTCAGTAGCCCGAACATAGACAGCACAAAATCATGCACGAAATATTCTTTACTGATAATCCAGTAATCTGTGGGGATCATCACCACCAGAAAAATAAAATAAGCCAATACCCCACCCCAAACATATTTTTCGACATGTTTGCGGGCACGTTCCAGATTTTTTGTCCAGAATTCCTGTTCCAGATGTTGAGGGAAGACCGGGCCTACACGCTGACTTTGCCGTGTAATTAATTCTTCTATGTTTTCCTTGTCATCTTGTAATTTCGCTAAACTGTACTTGTATTCCATTGCAAGTATTTATGTAATTTTTTTAGTAATTTTAAAATAACATACTTTTTCAAATTAATTTATAGATATCCCTTATTTTGTAGCCCTTTCTCATTACCATTTTTGCTATAGATGGATTATCATTTGTTTTATTTGTTCGACTGAATTTGCCTTGAATACGATTACGATTCTCCAGCCAGATGATTGGCACGTTCACCTGCGTGATGGTTTAGCACTTCAACGTACTGTTCCCGATTTAGCCAGACAGTTTTCTCGCGCAATCTGTATGCCGAATCTGGTACCACCCGTTAAAACCGTTGAAGAGGCCAATGCCTATCGTGAACGCATCATGGCGCACGTACCTGAAGGGATAAATTTCGACCCGCGTATGGTGCTGTATTTCACAGACAACACCCCGGCAAGTGAAGTTAAAAAGATCAAAGAATCTGCGCATGTCAATGCCATCAAGCTCTATCCTGCGGGTGCAACCACCAATTCTGATAGTGGTGTCAGCGACATGAGCAAAGTGTATGGCGTAATTGAGCAGCTTGAAGAGCATCAGGTACCTTTATTGCTGCACGGTGAAGTGACACATAATCATGTCGATATTTTTGACCGTGAAAAGCGCTTCCTGGACGAAGTCCTCGCACCCTTGCTCAGACAGTTCCCTAAGCTGAAACTGGTGTTAGAACACATTACTACCAGCGAAGCAGCAAACTTTGTGCTTGAGCAAGACCGTAATGTCGCTGCAACCATTACGCCGCAACATTTATTGTTCAACCGCAATGACATGCTGGTGGGTGGCATCAAGCCGCATTTCTACTGCTTGCCAATATTAAAACGTCAAACCCATCAGCAAACCTTGCTGGAAGTGGCGACTAGTGGCAATCCTAAATTTTTCCTAGGCACCGACAGCGCACCACATTCAAAAAATGCAAAAGAAAATGCGTGTGGCTGTGCAGGATGTTATAGTGCGCCGACTGCCATTGAGCTGTATGCTCAGGCATTTGATCAAGTGGGTAAAATTGAACGTCTGGAAGGTTTTGCCAGCCACTTTGGTGCAGACTTCTATGGCCTGCCACGTAATACCAGCACCATTACACTGGTTAAAGAAGATCAAGTAATCCCTGAAAGTTTAGACTATTTGGATGGTGAACAGATTATTCCGCTCTATGCGGGTAAAACCATTCAATGGAGAAAAGTGTGACAAATGAAACCCTCCCAATCATTGGTCAACGTTTTCGTGGATTCTTACCTGTAGTTGTCGATGTCGAGACGGCAGGTTTTAATGCACAGACTGATGCATTGCTGGAAATTGCGGCCATTCCGATTGTTTATAATGAGGATGGCCAGTTTGTGCCGGGTCAAGCTTACCATGCACATATCAATCCTTTTGAAGGGGCCAACCTCGATCGTAGGTCACTGGAATTCATCGGCATTGATCCGTCAAATCCGATGCGAATTGCCATGGCTGAAGATGAAAAAACCGCATTAAAGCGTATTTTCAAATCGGTCAATGACGTGCGCCGTCAGCAAAACTGTACCCATGCGGTTTTGGTGGGTCACAATGCACATTTCGATTTAGGTTTTGTTCAGGCAGCAATTGCCCGTACCGGCACCAAAAACCAGAACCCGTTCCATAGTTTTTCTGTGTTTGACACGGTGACCTTGAGTGCGGTGATGTTTGGTCAAACCGTACTGGCGAAATCCTGTATTCAGGCCGGGATCGATTTTGATGGCAAAGAAGCTCACTCTGCGTTATATGACACACAGAAGACGGCTGAACTGTTTTGCTATATTTTAAACAAACTCGCGCCTCACCTGCTTGACACTCTGGTGGCGGATCAATAAGATACCGCCATCTTCTAAACGTCCCTATCGTCTAGAGGCCTAGGACATCGCCCTTTCACGGCGGTAACCGGGGTTCGAATCCCCGTAGGGACGCCATCTATTTTCCTCTCTTTTCATATTTTTATTTTCCAGCGACTTAAGCTGCTTAAATCTTACACATTTAAAGCCCAATTAATGCAAATAATTCTCATTACTATTGATTGTAGCAATCAAGTTAATGATAATCGCTTTCATTATCTTTCAAAGATTTAACCTTCTCATGCGTTTTGCCTACTCTTCACTTTCACTTGCTATATTGGCAGCTTTATCAACCTCTAGTTTCGCAGAAGAATCCAGTTATCAAGAATCTGTCCCCAATAAGGCAACGCTTAAGTTCAACACGATTATTGTCGAAGCTCAGCAAGGAAATGAAGTTGGGAAAACGGTTTATAGCAAAGAAGATTTAGCAAAAACGCCGAATAGCTCAAAGAATATAACTGATTTTTTAAAGGTGAATCCGAATGTGCAGTTTAGCCAATCACAGTTAGCAGCAGGCTCACAAGGTGAACTTAAACCCTCTGAAATTTCTATCAATGGTGCTCAAACCTTCCAAAATAATTTTATTGTGAATGGCGTATCCAATAACCTATTAATTAACCCTGCTGATGGTCCAAGTAACTACAATACATTTAGCACTGGCTCTCAAGCGATGGCTGTCAATACAGACTTACTGTGTGATTTGGAAGTACTCGACAGCAATGTTTCTGCTGAATATGGTCAGTTTACCGGTGGCGTGGTCAATGCAAAGACCTGTGCACCACAAACTGAAATCGGAAAGATTCATGGTACTGTCACATATGATTACACAGAAAGTGACTGGGCTCGCTTTAATGCTGTTAGCCCATTAGAAGAAGAGCTCTTTGAAGAGCCGACTGAAGCCTATCAAAAGGAATATACCAAACAAGGTTTAAGTGCCAATATTTATGGCAAGCTTTCAGAGCAATGGGGGTTTAATAGTTATGCATCAAAACGTAAATCTATTATTCCTGTAATGAGTGGTTTTGATGACCCGAAAAAAATTGATCAAGAACGCAGTAATACCAACATTGGTTCAACCTTCTTCTATAACCCAAGCGAGACAGTGAAAGCTAAATTTGGATTTGATTATGCTTTACTTGACAGCTTGAATTATGCTGAAAGCCGTCGCAACTCAGCCAGTACGCTTGACACAGAAACGACAACAATGTTTTCAGAGTTAGAACACCACATAGGATCTGTAACATTAACGCATAAACTCAACTTCCAAAGTGCTGATAATGTCCGAAACTCAGAAAACAACTATGGTTTTATTTGGCATTATGCTGAAGGCAGTAAAGATTGGACCGACTCAAAAACCGTATCTGAAGGTACGCTTTTTGGTCAGCTAGAACAAAATCAAACTGCGCTCAACTACGACTTAAAAGCAGCCTTTGATCCATTCAAAATTGGTACGACTCAGCATAAGATTACAGCGGGTACAGGATACACTCATGCAGAAGTGGATTGGAAACGTGCCTCTGATGTATATATGTCAAATGTTTCAGCTGTCAATATGAAAAATTTAGCTAACAATACCTGTTTAGCTGATGATGCTTTATGCGATGCGACACCCACGATTCAAGGTTGGACAGGACAATATGTCGCTGCAGGTTCATTGTATAAAGCTGGACAATTCTCTGCTCAACAAGACCGCTTCAATGCTTTCCTTGAAGACAACATTCAATGGAACGATCAATTATCGACCCGAGTAGGTGTCCGTGCCGACTACGACTCTTTAAGCGGTAATTTCAATATTTCTCCACGTAGTTCCGTGTCTTATAAGCCCTTTGCAAATGACAAACTGCAATTTTTAGCAGGCTGGAATCGTTACTATGGTCAGCAAACATTAGGCACCGAACTCAACGATGGTATTGGTGAGTTGATGTATAAATTCTCACGTGAGAATCCGCAGGCGGACTGGGTCACATCTGCAACGAACTCAGCAAATGCCACACGTCGCTCTGACCTAGACACACCATTTAGTGATGAAACTGTTTTGGGTATCAACACCCAATTACATTCTTGGGATTTAGGTCTTAAGTGGGTGAATCGCAAATACCAAGATGAAATTTCACGTACCCACACCGATATCCCAAAAGATGGTTTCAACTTCTCTTATGAATATAGCAATGATGGTCATGGTGAAGCCGACATCTACACACTCACATTAAAAAATCGTGAAGCTTTGAAATTCGCTAGTACACAGCATTTCATTGCTTTTGGTTTTGACTATAGCGATGTATTCCGCAGTTATACCGATTATACCGACAAATTCATAACCGCAGATCAAGATGAACTCGTGTCCTATAACGGTAAAATTATGCATTGGTCAGAGCGTCCTGCACAAAACTTCAACCAACCATGGACTGCCCGTGTAAATTGGGATATTGCTTTCGATCACGCACCAGTAAAACTTTCAAACTTCTTTAGCTATAAAGACAGTTACGACGATATGATCACAGTGACCAGTAAAGATGACAAAGTAGAATATGAAGGTAATCTTCTTGATACTTATATTGCTTCTGAAATTAAACCTAAATTTATCTGGGATATGCGTACAACTTATGATTGGAAACTTTCAAAAGATTTACATGCAATCTTTGGTTTAACTATTAACAATGTAACTAACCGCACCAACACGTATACCACCAAATCAACAATCGCAAGCAAACCAAGAGTTATGACTGAAATCGGCCGCCAGTTTATCGCCGATGTCACTTTCAAATTCTAAGTTTTATAGAGAGCACTCCGGTGCTCTTTTTAATTTGCTTAGGCTATAATTAATGCAATTTCGTACTTTGTCTATGTGCCATGTTAAAAAAGATCTTACTGGTTTTACTGATTTTAGCTCCTTCACTGCTTTATCTTTATATCGTGAACCGTGAAGAGAAAGTAGAAACACCTGCCGAGCAGACTGCTCCTGTGCATAACCCGACAGAATACCAAACACCCGATCATTAAAATCTGGCTGTTTTAAACTCCTGCCAGCCGCGGGAGTTTCATTTTCCGCCTAAATGACGAGCAAATAAGCCCAATCATTCGATTTATTTAAGCCCTCAATAAAATTAATGCATTACTCCTGTTTAATGTTTGAACTTTTAGCGCTTTTTTATATAAAAGCCTTTTGACAAAAACCAATTGAGTCCTTAATATACGCATCACCTCGCAACGTCCCTATCGTCTAGAGGCCTAGGACATCGCCCTTTCACGGCGGTAACCGGGGTTCGAATCCCCGTAGGGACGCCATCTATTGATCGCATACGATCAAGCCTTATTCAAAATTATTATTAATACATTGCAGATTTATAGTTTTTCACTACAATAACTCGCTTCATTCTTCTGATTTTTTTCAACTCCTATGCACTCATCTCCGAATGATGCTACGCATCAGGGCAATTCTGCGCCTTTAAAACGCGCTATGAGTACTCGACATCTGGTCATGATTTCGCTTGGTGGCGCAATCGGAACAGGCCTATTTTTAGGGTCGGGTGAAGTCATTGCACAAACGGGGCCTGTAGGTGCCATTATTGCTTATCTCCTGGGCGGCATTATCGCTTACATGGTTATGCTCTGTCTGGGCGAACTTGCTGTTCATATGCCAGAATCTGGTTCATTTGGTGCTTATGCCAAACGTTATATTGGACCGGGTACAGGCTATACCATCACTTGGTTATACTGGCTGACCTGGTCTGTCACTCTGGGAACCGAATTTACTGCAGCCGCCTTGCTGATGCAGGAATGGTTCCCGGATATTTCCATGTGGTTATGGACCATTATTTTTGGTGTCTTTGTATTTAGCTTAAATATGATTTCGACCAAATGGTTTGCCGAATCCGAATTCTGGTTGGCACTGGTGAAAGTAGTCACTGTTGTTGCCTTTATTGTTTTGGGCTTACTGGCCATCTTTGGTGTTTTGGGCTATCAGGGCTACGAAGCTGCACCTCTATTCACCAATCTGACTGCCCAGGGCTGGTTCCCTGAAGGTCTATTCCCGATTTTTGCGACCATGCTGATCGTGAACTTTGCCTTTTCGGGTACAGAGCTGATTGGTGTTGCGGCGGGTGAAACTGAAGATCCTGCGAAAAATGTCCCTAAAGCCATTAATACTGCGATTTTCCGCTTATTAATTTTCTTTGTGGGGACGATTATCGTGGTGACGGCCTTACTCCCGCATCAGGAAGCTGGCTTGGCCGCTGAAGGTGTCAGTAGCAGTCCATTCGTAACGGTATTCCAGCACATCGGTATTCCTTATGCTGAAGACATCATCCGCTTTGTGATTATCACTGCGTTACTTTCTGCTGCCAACTCGGGCTTATTTGCCGCTTCTCGTATGATGTGGTCATTGTCCTACAGCAAACAGTTACCTGCCGTATTCTCAAGACTCAATGCTCGCGGTGTACCGTATATTGCAGTCATGGTGACCATGCTCGGTGCATTGCCAGGCCTGCTGTCTGAACAGTTTGCGCCAGAAACCATCTTTACCAACCTACTGGGCATTGCGGCGTTTACCATGGTGGTGGTCTGGATGAGTATTTGTTTAAGTCAGTTCAACTTCCGCCGGCAGTGGTATAAACAGGGTCGCACGGTCAAAGAACTGGGCTTTGCAGCACCATTGTTTCCGATTGTGCCGATTTTAGGCTTCGTGTTCTGTTTTATTACCTGTGTCAGTATGGTCTTTGATCCATCAATGCGCATCAGCTTCTTTGGCTGTCTGCTGTTTATTGCAGCCTGCTATGCCAGTTATTATGCGTTCTACCATAACAAGTCTTAAGCATCAGCTTTAAAAGAGCGACTTCGGTCGCTCTTTTTTGTCTATACTGATTGTATATTGGGCAGCTTCAATGGTGCGTCGATGAAAATTGTGTTTATTCACGGCATGAACAAGCAACAGTATACGGCGCCTTCATTACGCCAACATTGGCTGCATCTTCTCAAAAGAGGCCTCAGAAATAACCCGCAACAGCAAGCCCGTTTTAGCTATTTAAAACGGCATATCCGTATCCCTTTTTATGGTGATTTACTCTCTCGACATCATTTGCATAATCTACTCAATGCCAGCACCTTAATGCCGCAGCAATGGCCGCATTTCCCTTTTCTACATCCGGCACAGCGGCAAGCCGTACCACCAACCAATCAGTGCAAATATCAAGTTTGTGATGTGCCCCAGTTAAATCCAGATAAGACATTCAACTTTGATCAAAAGCTGAATTTTATTACAGCATTAAGCAAAGATATTGCCTTGCGGGATTTTGCGGTACTCATTAATTATTTCCCCAGTTTACACGCCAGTTTTTTGCATAAGTTCCTGCTGGAAACCTATCTTTATTTGGCCAATCCGACTTTTATGCAGGAAGTTCATCGGCGCATTCATCATCAACTGCATAGCAGCAAACCACAGATTCTGGTGGCACATTCGCTGGGTAGCGTGATCGCCTATAACTATTTGCTTCAACATCCAGAACTGAATATCCAGCGTTTTATTACCCTCGGATCACCACTGGCATTTCGTGTCATTCAGGCGCATCTTCCGCAACCAATGATAAGACCTGCTGCAATTTCAGGCGATTGGATAAATTTCTATTCACATGATGATTTTCTCACAGCATTCCCCCTCTCAGAAAGCCCTTTTAATTTTCAGCCAGCCATTATCAATCAGGAAATTCGCACGTTTGTGCAACGCCCACACGATATTGCGGGTTATTTACAGCACCCACAGGTATTAACCGCGATGCTGGAATTGCTCAAAAATCCGGCTTAATTCAGGTAATTTTCCAGTATACCCATCAGATTGTTTTAAAATTACGCACTCAATCCAGAAAATCAATTTTTTTATAGAAATGCGTTTGACACCCCCCTGTTTTCACCCTATTATACGCCCACCTCTGAAACGTCCCTATCGTCTAGAGGCCTAGGACATCGCCCTTTCACGGCGGTAACCGGGGTTCGAATCCCCGTAGGGACGCCAATTTTCAGAAGTACATTTTATTAAGTCCCTATCGTCTAGAGGCCTAGGACATCGCCCTTTCACGGCGGTAACCGGGGTTCGAATCCCCGTAGGGACGCCATTACTTCAAGCTAAAAGTAAGGGTTTTAAAATTGATCTTCTGTACTGTCCCTATCGTCTAGAGGCCTAGGACATCGCCCTTTCACGGCGGTAACCGGGGTTCGAATCCCCGTAGGGACGCCATATTCGAGATGGCAACATCTCAACAAAAAAGCCCGGGCATTGCGACTTGGGCTTTTTTGCATTCTGAATATTTAAATATAATTTTTTACCACTCATTAAAATATGCTCTTCGTTACATAGGCTGCCATGTAATTCATATTTTACAATTTGCATTCTTTTAACATTTCTATTCATATAAATATCCGTTCATTTTCATTTAAAGCAATACACCAATAAATTAGAACAAAAATTCAACATCTAGACGTCAAGTCGCACGTTAAGGTAACTGAAGAGATATCTGCAAGGATCAGATTATGTTCGTCAGCACAGAGTTAAGTTTGCCTTTATCGCCAAATAATAATCATAATTATCAATTTAAAAGCTTTAAGGATTGGGTCGACTTTTTTCAAGATACTGAAATCTCGACGAATACCAAAACCGAACAAGCTGAATCTTATTTGAGTGATCTGATTAAAAAACTGAATATAGAAACACTTGAATGGCTGGATCAACCGGCACAAGTTGAACAGCATCTTTTAGAACAACATCATCAAATTTGTGCCAAGTTTCAGGCTTATCTGGGACGGCGTAAACAGCATCAGGCCCGGGAGTATTTCCCAACGGTTTCACATGCTTTCGAATTTCTATCCAAGGTTGCACCGGTTAAACTGGTCGATGGTTCCTGGTTATATTCCACCGTACATAACTGCAATCAACCCAAGCTGAAAGATTTGATCTATATCTATCTGGAAGAACTGGGTCTGGGACATCCACGTGCCAATCATGTCACCATGTATCAGCACCTGTTAAGTCACTATGAGCTGAACAGTTATGCCGAACAACTGGATGCCAGTTATTATGAGCAGGCCGCGGTACAGTTAGCACTGGCTTATGCGCCGGCCAAATACTTGCCTCTGGTGATTGGTTTTAATCTCGGCTATGAACAGTTGCCGCTGCATCTACTCATTACCAATTACGAATTGGCTGAACTCGGGATTGATCCCCATTATTTCAATGTGCATATTACGATTGATAATGCCCACAATGGCCATGCACAAAAATCCCTGCAAGCCTTTATCCAGCATTATGAGAATGCGGAAGATCCGGAGACTTATCTTGATTTGATCAAGCAAGGCTATCTGCTCAATGACATCGGTAAAAGTTCTTCCCAGATTGTGAAAGAGCTGGATATTGAGCGCATGGCCTTAAAAGTATTCCAGAACAAGGCACTGATTGGCCAATATATTCATAACCAGAAATGTCAGTTTAGTGGCAAAACCATCAATGACTGGTTATCAGATCCGGCGCAAATTTTCAAGTTCCTGAACGTGCTGATTGAGAAAGGCTGGATTATTAAAGATGCTCCTGTTGAACAGAGCCGTTTCTGGAAAATGATTGATCATCCTGAAGGTAAAATGTTTGGTGTGTTTAATGCGACTGAAAAACAGATCATTAAAGACTGGATTCAGGGGGCAACTTTAGCAACTCGGCTGTCTTCACGTAGCGCAGCGCCGTCTCAGGCGAAAGTTGAACCTGCTTTAAGCCGTATGGATCAACAACGTTTAAATCAGTTAAAAAATCGCTTTATGCGCTGTGAAGGTGCGGAACAGAAAATTGACTTGCTGATTCCCTATACTTCACCGCATATGCATCATACTGAAGTGGGTTTATGGGCCACTCGTCAACTGGGACAGTTATTATTTCCTTTCCAGACCCAGGCGATGCATTATTCTTAACTATGTGATGAATAAAAAACCGGGCATTCTAATTGCCCGGTTTTTTATGCTTAGATGATAAATTTAAGCCGATTTACGCGAATTCAACTGCCCTTTAATTACGGCTTTAACATTGCCTTTGAGGTAGTTCAAAAAGACTTTTAACGGTGACAGTTTTGGATTCGGCTGTTTGCCTTTGGCAATTTCCTTAAACTGCGCGGCATACCAGATAATTTCCATAATCGCCATTTTGTCAACCAGCGGAATACCGGTTTTAATTTTCTCAACCGCATAACGTACATCTTGCCCTGCAATCAAACGATCACCCAGATCCGGCTCTACCGCAAAAGGTCGGGCAATGCCGACAAAATCACATGCACCACTGTCGAGTGCAGCATTCATGCCGTCGACGGTTCTAAAGCCACCAGTCACCATGATATGGCAATTGACTTCCTGACGGATCTTTTCGGCAAAATCGAGGAAATAGGCTTCACGGGCAATGGTTGAAGCTTTGCGTTTGTCTTCTTTTACACCAGCCATGGCAGGCGCTTCATAGCTGCCACCAGACACTTCAATGATATCAATCCCGGCTGCATCCATCGCCTTAAAGACATAGATCACATCTTCTTCACTTATACCACCGCGCTGAAAGTCAGCAGAATTCAGTTTGACTGAAATAATGAAATTTTCTGAGCTTGCAGCACGGACAGCCTGATAGGTTTCCAGCAGAAAACGGGTACGGTTTTCAATACTGCCACCCCATTGATCCTGACGCTTATTGGTCAGCGGTGACAGAAACTGGCTAATCAGATAACCATGCGCACCATGCAACTGGACGCCTTCAAAACCGGCCTTTTCACAAATTTGCGCTGAAGTGGCAAAACGCTGGATAATCTCCAGAATTTCAGTTTCAGTCAGCGCACGTGGTGTGCCGAAGCTGACGGCCAATGCCGGACTAAAAGGTACGGCCGACGGCGCAACTGTTTCTTTATTTAAGCCTTTGGGACACTGACGACCCGGATGTGATAACTGCACCAACTGTACCATACCCTGCTGCTTGCCCACTTCCGCCCAGACTTTAAGCTGCTCCAGATCACGCTCGGTTTCTACCACCACCACGCCCGGCTCATTTTTGGCACGAAAGTCCACCATGACATTGCCAGTAATGGCACAGCCCAGTCCACCTTTGGCCCAGGCTTCATACAACTTGAAATGTGCCTGATTGGGCTGGCCGGCATCATTGGCCAGCGCCTCACTCATAGCGCCTTTAATAATACGGTTTTTGAAATTGGTATGACGAATTTGAATGGAATCGGCCAATTGGGTCATGATCTGTCCTGATATTACTTTTATTTTGTATTCGTTTATAACGCAAGTCAGGATAATTGACAATTCAACTTGTCAAATTTACACAATTTTCATCTGCTTATTTTTACGATGATTAAAAAGTTTCGTGATTTATTGTCTTGGATCAAAAGCATCACGCACTGCTTCGCCAATATACATCAGCAAACTCAGCACAATGGCCAGACTAAAGAAAGCTGATAAAGCCAGCCATGGCGCATTTAAATTATTTTTGGCTTGCAGCAACAGCTCTCCTAAAGAGGCTGTTTCCGGTGGTAGCCCATAGCCTAAAAAATCCAGAGCCGTCAGTGCGGTAATATTGGCAGTCAGCATAAAGGGAAGTTGTGACAGACTTGAACCGATGACATTCGGCAATATATGCCTGAACATGATTCGCCCATCTCCTGCACCCATACTTCGTGCCGCCCAGACGTATTCCAGATTGCGTGCACGCAAAAACTCAGCCCGTACCATGCCCACCAGAGTGGTCCAGCCAAACAACAGCATGATCAGAAATAGCCAGTAAATATTGGGACTAAACAGACTGACCAGCACCATGACCATAAATAGCATCGGCAAACTGCTCCAGACTTCGAGCAGTCGTTGCCCGATCAGGTCGATCCAGCCGCCATAATAGCCCTGTACAGCCCCCAGCAAAATTCCAATCGCCGCCGACAATAAAGTCAGTGCAAAACCAAATAAGAGTGAAACCCTCAAGCCATACAGAATCCGCGCCAGCACATCACGACCCTGATCATCTGTTCCGAGCCAGTTTTGTGTACTTGGTGGCGAAGGCACCGGAACAGCCAGTTCCAGATTCGGGCTTTGATATGAAAATAGAATAATTGGCCAGATCGCCCAGCCTTTTTCTGCAATTAACTGTTGAACGGCAGGATCTTTATACTCGGCTTCGGTTTCAAATACACCGCCAAACGCCGTTTCCGGATAAGATTTTAAGATAGGCAAATACACTGCATGATCATATTTCACCAGCAAGGGCTTATCATTGGCAATCAGTTCTGCGCCCAAGGACATGATAAAAATAAGGCCAAACACAATAAAACAGCCAAAGCCTAGCTTGTGCTGCTTAAAGCGTTGCCAGCCTAATTGCATCAAGGACGACATTAGGAGGATCCCCGACGTGAACTGAAATGAATCCGTGGGTCGATCAGTTGATACAGCAAATCGCTTAATAATCGCAATATCAGACCAAGCAAAGTAAAGATAAACAGAGTACCGAAAATCACCGGATAGTCGCGCTGGATGATCGCCTCAAAACCCAAAACACCTAAACCATCGAGATTAAATATAATCTCAATAAACAGGTTGCCGACGAAAAACACCCCAATTAATACTTCTGGCAAACCTGCGATCAACACTAACATCGCATTTCGGAACACATGCCGATACAGCACTGCGTTTTCATTTAATCCTTTGGCCCGCGCAGCCAGAACATATTGCTTACTCAGCTCTTCCACAAAAGAAAATTTCACCAGATAAGTCAAACTGGCAAATCCACCCAGCACCATGGCCAACAATGGCAATGCCATATGCCAGAAATAATCCTGAATTTTCCCGAAAAATGAGAGTTCGGCAAAATTTTCAGAGCTGAGTCCCTGTAAGGGAAACCATTGCAGAAAAGATCCACCGGCAAAAAATACAATCAGTAAAATCGCAAAAATAAAGGCTGGAATGGCATAGCCCACAGCCAGCATTAAAGAGGTGATCTGATCAAAAACACTGCCATGTTTTCTGGCTTTGCCGATGCCTAAAGGGATAGACACCAGATAGATGATTAAGGTACTCCACAGACCTAAAGACAGCGATACCGGTAGTTTTTCCCAGATCAGATCAGTCACAGCCTTGTCTTTAAAAAAACTAGTGCCCAGATCAAACTGGGCATAGCGCCTTAACATGTCCCAAAAGCGGATATGGGCAGGCTGATCAAAACCATATTGAATATTGATCTGCTCGATCATCTCAGGGGTGAGGCCTTGCTGCCCCTGATACTGTAATCCGGTATGTGTCAAGCCATTGACCTGTTGTGCCTGATAAATCGCTTGTTCCACCGGCCCACCCGGTGCCAGCTGGATCACCATAAAGTTAATCAGCAAAATGATCAGCAAGGTTGGAATCATTAGCAACAGACGCTTGAGTATATAAGTGCTCATGGCACTCCCTGATAGGCTTGGAGCTTAATGCTGTTTGAAATAATTGGCCACACGTTGAGCCTTTGCCGCATCGACCCACCAGTAGTCAATGCCCGCGGAGAGCTTAGGTTTAAGCTTGGGCTGCTGATACATGTTCCAGTAAGCATACCAGTATTCACCCGTACCATAAGTCGGAATATGATAATAACCTGCCCGCAGCAAACGGTCTAAAGCTCGGGTACTGTCAATCACCTGCTCCCGGTTCTGCGCCTGAATTACTTGCTTAATCACCGCATCAATAGCAGGATTCTGAATACCGGCATAATTATAGTTACCGACCTGCTTGGCAGCCTGACTGCTCCAGAACTGTTTTTGTTCCTGCCCCGGTGTCAGGGACTGTGGCATGCTGTCGACAATCATATCAAACTGGTAATTTCGTAGCCGTTCATAATACTGCGCGGTTTCGACCATACGAATATTCGCCTGAATCCCCAAACGTTTTAAATGACGTAAATAAGGCATCAGATGACGCTGCTGTTCCACCTGATGCAGCAAAAATTCAATCTTGACCGCTTGACCGGAAGCATTGACCAACTGCCCCTGTTGATAACGATAACCGGCTTTTAACAGCAATTGACGGGCTTTTAATAAATTCTGCCGGTTAAACCCTGAGGCATCGGATTGAGGATATTGCCAGTCCTGAAGTACAGCCTGACGCTGAACCGGATGAAGCTTCTGCAAATGAGGCTTTAAAATTTGCAGCTCTTGGGCACTCGGCCGTCCACGAGAAGCCAGCTCGCTATTGGAAAAAAAGCTGTTCAGACGTTGATATTCACCATAGAACATGGCTTTATTCAGCCATTCAAAATCGTAAGCAAAACTTAAGGCCTGACGGAAGCGAATATCGGCAAAGGGTTGACGCCGCGTATTAAAGACCAGACTCTGGGTCGGGACCGGATTTTGATGCCGAAAACGATAACGTTTGACTTGTCCTTGCCGAACCGCAGGAAATTGATAATCCCTGATCCAGCGATTGACCTGTTTTTCCTCATGCAAAGTAAATTGGCCCGATTTAAAGGCTTCGAACTTGATTTCCGGACTACGATAATAACGATACTGGATCCGGTCAAAATTATAACGACCGCGATTCACCAATAAATTTTTGCCCCAGTATTGAGGATTGCGCTGATACGAAATACTGCGGCCGGGATCTATGCGTTCAATCACATAGGGCCCTGAACCCAGAATCGGTTTCAGCGTCAGGTCTTTAAAATCACGCCCTTGCCATTGCCGTTTAGAATAAATGGGCATCTGCGCGACAATCATGGCCATTTCCGGATTATGCCCGGATTTAAAATGCATTTTGACTTGTAAAGCTGATAATACTTCCAGCTTGTTTAAATCTGCCAGATACATTTGCAGACCGAAATTAGACTGGGTCTGATAAAGCTCAAAGCTATATTTGACATCTTCCGCAGTTACGGGCTGACCATTGCTAAAGCGCGCTTTCGGATTTAAATGGAAAATGATAAAGGTGGTTTTCTTGGGGTCAAAACTGACTTTTTCCGCCAGCAAGGGATAATACACCCCGGGCTCATCCAGTGATTTCGACAGCAAACTGTCAAAAATATAGTTGATCCCTTCAGTGACATTGCCTTTGCCATTCATGCTATTTAAATTATCAAAGCTGCCATCGGCCGCCAGAATCAGTGCACCACCTTTGGGGGCTTGCGGATTGGCATAAGGTAAGGATTGCAGATGGCTATATTTCGGTGGGCTATGTAGCGCAATATAAGGCGTGGTGATCAGGGCTGCCCAACTGGTATTCATTACCAGCGGGACAACCATGCTTAAAACAAATAAACTAAAAAATCTCACGATGAATGAATTAGTTTGGCACTTTAATCACATCACCAATACGTAGTTGTGTATTCGGTTTGAGATCATTCATTTCCGCCAGTTGATTGCTATTCATGCCGTAACGTGAGGCCAGACCGATCAAGGTATCGCCGCGTTTGACTTTATAATCAGTCACCAGTTTTGGAATCTGGATGGTTTGACTGACACGCAATCCGGCACGTGGACTGAGATTATTTAACTCGGCCAGTTCGGTGACCGTAATTCCTAAACGGCTGGCAATCGCATTCAGGGATTCGCCTGACTTGACGCTATAAGATTCAGTTGCTCTAGAAGACACAGGCTTAGCTGCCACTTTCACGTCTTCTGCTTTTTTATCCGTCGGAACATCACCCACAATTTTTAAACGCTGACCAATACGGACGTTGCCATTGGCATTCAGGCCATTTAAATCGGCCAGATACTTGACCTGAAGATGATACTGACGCGCAATAGAACTTAAGGTTTCACCCGATTTCACCACATGCGAATCGGATTTCACATGTTTCGACACCGTTTCCGCCACAGACTCACGCACGGGTTCAGCTGCCTCACCCGTCAGCTTTAAACGCTGACCGACGCGCAGGCCGGCATTACGAGAAATACCATTCAGGCTCGCCACCTGATCCATCGACAGATTGTATTTTGCGGCAATGCCGGTCAAGGTATCGCCCGATTGAACTATATAAGTTTCAGGCACCTGACTGCCGGCTGGAATCTTGATGGTCTGGCCTATACGTAAACCACTATTGGCTGCAAAACCATTTAAAGCTGCCAGCTCAGACACACTGAGCTTGCTTTGACTGGCAATGCTATACAGGGTTTCACCGCGTTTGACCTGATAATTTTCAGTTGCTGTCTGATCAACTTTAACATTTTCAAATGTCTGTTCAGTCTTTTGGGTCGATGCGGTCAGTGCTTCAACTTCCTGAAGTGGCACATTGATTTTCTGTCCCACCATCAAACTGCTACCCGCAGTTAAACCTGAGGTGAATGACGCCAGTTCAGCATTTGACAGTCCATAACGATCGGCAATCAGTTTCAGATATTCACCGCGCTTGACTGTATAGGATTTGGTTTGAACTTTGGCAGCTTCAGCTTTTTTAGCATCTTCTACTTTGGCTTTAGATGCAGCCGTTTCTTTCAGCGACAGCTTCTGACCGACAAATAAACCACTGTTGGTACTTAAACCATTAAAATCAGCCAGCTGTTTGAGACTTAAACCAAACTGGCTTGCCACACTGGTTAGAGAATCATTGGCCTGAACCACATAAGATTCCGGCTTTTCTTTGGCTTTGGTTTGTTCCTGCACCGGCTTGGCATCATACAAATAAATCGTGGTGCCTACATATAGCGTAGAGTTTGGATCGATCTGGTTCCATTTCGCTACATCACGCCAGTTCACCCCATTTTTTGCTGCAATCAGTGCCAGATTATCCCCCGGTAAAACCTTATAGGTACTACGCTTGCCCTTAGGCGCGACCACCACCACTTCAGAATCAGTCTTGACATAATTTTTACCCTGGTTCAACTGGGCTTCAACCGAAGTCGCTGTGGTATTGTCAGCAACTTCTTTCGGATAAGAGAAGCCTTTGGTAAGTTCCTTGCCTTGCTGCTCAGCCACAGACAGGCTGGTTTGAATAGCCGTCAGCTTGATTTTACCATCATAAGGATCGACAATTTCTGTGCCTGCCGGCGCCAATGCTTTCAGCTCTTCAACTACCTGAGCCTGTTCTGCCGGTGTTGCAACAGGCTGCAGAACTTCATCCACAGTTTTGTTAGTTTCCTGCGCGGTGACGACCTGCTGAACTTGCTGACGCTCGGCTGCAGAAATCGGTGGTTCGACCTGAATCTGTTTCGCTGGCGCTGCCGGTGTCACTGCGACCGGAATACGTGGCGCACTTGGAATCGGCAAATCACTTTGGGCAGCAAAACTGGCCAAGGCAGATGAGCCTCTAGGCGTTGAAATCTTTTTCGTGGTCTGTGCCACTGTATTTGCCGTTGTCACCACAGGTGCAGTCGTTGCAGGTCGAGTACTGGCAAGAACGGGTGGAGTCTGTTTTGCCGGCGTAGTCGCTTTCGCATTTAATACGGGAGGCGCAGCTTTGGTCGGCACCACTGGGGTGGTGTTTTTCGGCAGATTGCTGGCACTACTCGCAGATAATCCGCCGGAACCAGATAGTTTTTTCAGCTTTTCATCAACTGAAGGACTGAGGTCAGCAGGAATCAAAATACGACGCGGACTGGTAGGGTCAATATGATCACCACGATGCCCCGGGTTCAATTGATACAGCTCCGCACGGCTCAAACCGGTGATGGCTGCAATTTCATTTAAATTGGCCACGCCTACAGGCACTTCACGGAAATGCGGACGGTTGGCAATTGGTGGCAGGCTCACCCCATACTGACCTGGAGTTTTAATAATTTGTGCAACTGCCAGGAAACGTGGCACATAGCTCATGGTTTCTTGTGGCAATTTGAGTGACCAATAGTCGGTCGGCAGACCTGCTGCCTTATTGCGGTTAATCGCCTGCTGAATACGTCCCGGGCCAGCATTATAAGACGCCAGCGCCAGCTCCCAAGAACCAAACTGGTTATATAAACTGCCTAAAAACTCATAGGCTGCACGAGTCGATTCCACCACATCACGACGACCGTCGTATAAAGGGGTCTGCTTTAAACCATAAATACGGCCTGTGCTTGGAATAAACTGCCATAAACCTGCCGCTGCCGCACTACTGGTCGCTGCCGGGTCATAGGAACTTTCAATAATCGGTAATAGCGCCAGCTCGGTCGGCATACCACGGCGTTCTGCTTCTTTTACCGTGTAATATAAATAACGTGAGGCACGCGCACTTAAACGATCCAGATAAGGCTGACGTGAAATAAACCAGCCACGCTGCGCATCAATCCGCGGATTCCAGACACTTAAATCCATCTTGAAACCCACAGTCATGCGTTTCCAGACATCACCATGCTTCAGAACCAGTAAACGGTCGCCTTCTACTGCACGCATATCGGTTGCAGAGAGTAAATCTTCCAGTCCATCCAGACTGCTGGCATCCAGATATTGTGATCCAACTTGCTTGCTTTTCGCTGTTTGGGTCGCACTTTGTGTAGATGAACAGCCCGTCAGTCCCAAGGAAGCAAGTGCAGTTCCCAGTACAGAAAATTTTAAAAATGTTGGTAATGTCGGCTGCCACAAGATTGCGGTTGGTTTATACATAAAAAAATCCAAACAACTCGTATATAAATTTATTTTTTAGATATGCCATTGTAGTGAAGCAGGTCGAAGACACAAGGCAATAATTTACCGTGATTTCACGTTAAATGTTACAAGAAATTAAAAAATCCGGGACATATAGATTGATCGACTGCATTTGCGCTATACAATAAGCCTTCCAGCTTGTTCTCTTTTGATCGGATTTTAATTTATGTCACACACTATCACACTTTATGTTGATGGCGCTTGTCGCGGCAACCCGGGTTTAGGCGGTTGGGGTGCATATATTATTCATGGACAGCAAGAACACAAGATCTGCGGGGGCGAAGACCATACCACCAATAACCGTATGGAACTGACCGCCGCCATCGAAGGCATTCTGTTTTGTGACAAACAGGACAAGCTGGTGATCTATACCGATTCCAACTATGTCAAACAAGGCATTACCGAATGGATTCACGGCTGGAAAAAGAAAAACTGGAAAGACGTCAAAAATCCGGACCTGTGGCAAAAGCTGGATGCCGTCTGTCAGGGACGCGAGATTGAATGGCACTGGGTCAAGGGTCATTCTGGACATCCGGGCAATGAAATGGCCGATCAGCTGGCCAATCAGGGTGCCGATGAAACCCTGAAAAAATCTAAACAGACCGCTTCAATTTCCGAAGATAAAAAAAAATCTGAACCCGACTGGCTGCTAGATGATCCTTTCGGTCTGGATCTGGCCGAGAGTGAAGAAGAGCTGGACGCGATGCAGGAAGAAGAAAATATCGTATTGGATGAAGTTGCCGAGAGTGAACACAGTGACCCAGCGCATCAAGATGCTGATGCAGCTGCTGCCAATACCTCACAATTACATCCCCAGATTGTGATTACCCCCGCAACCTTACAATTGCATGGCCCGCGACAATTGATTCTGGATACCGAAACCACCGGTTTTTATTATCAGGATGGTGACCGGATTATTGAAGTTGGCGCGCTGGAAATGATCAACCGCAAACTGACCGGCAGCTCGATTCATATCTATATCAATCCGAAAACACCGGTCGGCGACTCGGTCAATGTCCACGGCATTACCGATGAGTTCCTGCAAGACAAACCGTTATTTGAGGAAATCTCTCAAGTATTGTTTGACTATTTGCACGGTGCCGAAATTATCGCGCATAACGCCAGCTTCGATATGAACTTCCTGGATATGGAATTCAAACGGGCAGGTTTTAAAGCCCTGTCCGAAGTTTGTGAAGTAACCGATACCCTGGCAATGGCCAAGTCCAAGCATCCGGGGCAGAAAAACTCGCTGGATGCCTTAGTGCGCCGCTACGAGATTCCAAAGCGTGACCGTACGTTCCACGGTGCCTTGCTCGATGCGGAAATCCTGTCTGATGTTTATCTGGCGATGACCGGTGGACAGGTATCTTTTGATATCGATGCTTTGTCTCATTCTGACGATCAGAACAACCGTTCAGGCATGGCCAGAGTTGAAATTGAACTGCCGGTGATTCTCCCCTCAGAACAAGAATTGCAGGAACATGAGAAATGGATCAAACAATTCGAAGAAAAACATGGAACTGCTTGCCTTTTCTCGAAATAAAATCTACATTTCCGAGCATGCTTTAGGTTAAAAACTACAGTTCTTCAGTTATAGTAAATACAAAGAGGTTCCGCAGCTTTAAGCGGGGCTCATATATAGATAATACTTCAGGAAAGGTGCAGATCCATGTCTTACCAAACCTCTATACATTTTGATCCAACAGCCTTACTGATAATAAAAAATGAGGTTGATAACTCGATCAAGTTAGTCGAATCAGCAGTAAGCACCTTGGTAGAAGATCAGACTTTACCTTTTGGCATTGATGATGCATTAAATCAGTTCGAACAATGTGCCCAAGTTCTGGCACTCATCGACATGTCCAGCCTGGCAAAAGTCGCTCATTATTCAGCAGAACTGATGCGCAAGATTATGGGGAACCCGGCACAGGTCAATACGCAGGACGTCATTGCCCTGAGTGAAGGCACCACCATGCTGAAACGCTATATCGAATTTATCTGCCTGCGTGAAGTAAAAATTCCACAGTTCCTGCTCGACACCCTGAACCGTCTGGAAATTGCGCTGGGTAAACCGCTCACCAGTGAAGGTCAGCATATTGAATCCCTGCTCGATCTGATCACGCCTGACTTTCAGTTACCACAAGCACCCGGTCTGGAAAAATCCAAATATGTTCAGCGCCTGTACAAGCTGTCCCTGAACAAGCTGCTTAAGCAGGAAGAAAGTGAACTGGATCTGCAGGCGATTAAACTGGTGGGGGCTTATCTGGCTGGGCTCGCTCAATCGCACACCAGCAAACAGTACTGGAATCTGGTTTTCGTTGCATTCAGCAATATTGATCACTTGCTGATTAATGAGCCACGTCTGCGCACTCTGGTGAGTATCGAGCGCAACATGGCACAATATTTTGGCTCGCCGGACAGCTTCAAGGCTTCACTTGCAGACCTGGCCAATGTCCTGAGTCTGTGTATTAGCCAGGAAGATGATACTGCACAACATATCCGCAGTCAGCTCAATATTGGTGAAGACCTGCTGACCGATATGCAGTTACAGGTCTTTAGTCGCCACCTGTATGGTCCAGACTTTGAAACCATGCATACCATTAGCGAACTGGTGACCACAGAAATGGCGCAGATTCGTAATGACATCGAGTTTAACTATCAGAACATGAGTCCTGAAAAAACTCAGGAATTGCAGGCACAGCTCAATAATCTGGCCAACATCTTCAAAGTATTGAACCTGAATGAAGCCTATCATGACCTGAACCGTCAAGCTACTTCACTGAGCCAGACTGAAATCCTGAAAGATCCGGGTTTTGCCCAGCAGTTGATGAATGTGATCCTGTCTGCCATGAACTCGATTGGGGTACTGGAACGTCATCACACCTCGAGCCGTTTGCAGCTGCGCGTCAACAACATGAATATTTCTCTGGACCGCCTGGATGAAGCACATGCGGCTTTACTCACTGAAACCAAGGCCCTGATCGAGCTTTCCAGCCAGATTCTGAGCAACTATCTGCAAGATCAGGACTTGGCTGCACTCGAACCTGTGCCAGTACAATTCTGTGAAATTGGCGGGGCGATGCTGTTCCTGAATGCAGAACATGTTCGTACTGCATTCACCACCACTGCAGCATTCATCAAGAACCGTATTGATCTATCAATGGCATTAACGCCGGAAGAGATTCATCGTGCTCTGGATACTCTGGCGAGTGCTGACATGATGATTGATAACTTAAAGAACAAACAGCCTGTTTTACAGGCTATGTTTAAGGTAGCATTGGACAGTAGTGAAAAACTCAAAATAGTTGCCTAATGTCCAAATTATCACTTGCTTATATTTTTCAGCAGCAGCAACTGCTGGTCGATCAACATTTTCAGCTTCCACAGGTTGAAGCCCTCGCAAGTGATTTGTTACTCCACACGGGTGATCAAGTGATTGCCCGTGACCTGCTTCCCGATGAGCCGATTCCTACAGGCTTGCAACTGGTACCCATCCGCCAGTTATTACAGTTCTGGAATACCCAGCAATTCGAACAGGCCAGCCGTGCGGTACAGCTTTTAGAATGGCGCCGGAATCACAAATTTTGTAGTCATTGCGGTACGGCCACCGAAGCACATCCGCTTGAACATGCGATGCTCTGTCCATCCTGCAATTATCGTCAGTATCCACGGGTTCAGCCTTGTGTCATTACTGTCATTACCCGGGGTGAAGACGAAATTTTGCTGGCCAAAAACGCGCGTAATACCAAAAGCCAGATGTATGGCCTGATTGCCGGTTTTGTTGAAGTTGGCGAAACGCTGGAAGAGGCAGTACGTCGTGAAACGCTGGAAGAAGTCGGTTTAGAGCTCAAGAATATTCAGTATCTGGCTAGCCAGCCCTGGCCGTTTCCAAGCAATCTGATGATTGCCTTCAAGGCTGAATATGCCGCGGGTGAAATCGAATTACAGCAAGAAGAAATTAGCGATGCGCGATTCTTTAAATTCGATCAGCTGCCTGAAATTCCGTTCAAGGGCAGTATTGCCCATGCCATGATTATGCATGTGACTCAAGGTACGGCAGTCGCAGACGATACCAAGACCTGGCTCTAGCTCTTATTGAGCTCAAGTTTGGCTGAACCAATAAAAAAAGAATCCAAGGGAGATAATCTCTTGGATTATTTTTTATGCCTTACTACTGGGTTAAATCCCGCTATCAGTCTCGAGATCTAAATGCATCCTCGAGTGCCCAAAGCACCTGCGCTTTGGTCTGGAAATAGCGACTGAACAAACTGGAGAGCGAACCCACGATCGTAATATGGCCAAGTTTCGGAATATGAATCAAATGGCTATGATTGCCCTTTTCTCGCAATACCCGATCTAGATCCTGACTATTGAAATGGCCAACGATGTTGTCCTTCTCGGCAATAAACAGATAATGCCGGGTTGGGCTATTTTTAACAAAATAATAAGGCATGACCTGCTGATATGGCACCGTCTGATCAAAAGCATCAGCACAAATCGGATCATTTTTATAATCAAAATGATAAGGCCCCGCCAGACCAATAATCGCACGGATTAGACTGTGGTCAATGCTGGCAGATTGCGGATGATACAGTGCAGACATGACATTGAATGCCCCAGCCGAATGTCCCATCAAAACCAGGTTTTCAGCACAGATATCTAACCGGCCGGCAGACTGCTGCAAGTGGTTCAATAATAAATGCAGATCATGAATATAGGCTGGGAAAATATGTTGTGGTGCCAGATGATAATTCATCACCACCACATCATAGCCTTCTTTGGCAAAGGCCTCACCAATGAACTGATAATCCTTTTTATCCCCATGCAACCACGCGCCGCCATGTACAAAAACAATCAGGGGGCGATGGGGCAAAGGCTGCTGGCTACGGAACAGATCAAAGCGTTGCCGTGATTTTAGACCATAAGCCAGCTGAGTTTCGATCGTGTAACCCTGTTTAGGCGTTAAACGATTCAGCGCATAACTGCCAAAATCATAGAGTCTAAATGCTTGATAGCGTTGCTGGACTTCCAGAATCTGATTCGACAATTGGTTTTTAAAATGACCGACCTTATGGAGCATCGGTTGGTTCAACCGTATCAGGATCTATCGCAACCGGCGTCTGTTCAATACCGGGCTGTGCATAAGCAGGTACTGCAAAGTTCTGACTGCTCAGATTTGAAGACTGTTCAACATTGTCAATCAGGGTCACAATTTTGGTGACATTGCCCACTTGCTGCAATACCTGATTCAGGTCAGCAATTTCTGCGCTGTTCAAACGTCCCATCACATACAGCACGCCATCTTCAGTATGCACATGTACTTTACTGTCCGCAACCACAGTGGCTTTCATGATCAGGCCGCGAGTATTCGCTGTGACCGCAGTATCCTGCATGATGGTGCTATAGCTGATCTGGTTGCCTACAGTAATAAAATTATGTACCGCTTTGACATCGCTCATGGATTTGACATTGTCTTCTGCCAGCTGCTTGAGATGTGCATCGGGCACCTGACCGGTCAGCAAGACATTGCCATGAAAACTTTCAATATTGACGCGAGCCTGTTTGAAGCGCGAATCTAGTTTATAAAGATTAATTTTTGCAGTACGGACAATCGAGGAATCAATAAACACCTGCCCCAAGGTACGCGCCCCACTCTCAGTTCCTACAGGAGCCGTACCTGTGCCGCTAGAAATAAAACTGGCACAACCTGATAAACTTGCGACACACAGCATTGTTATTGCAATACGCTTAACCACTCAGCAAGACTCCTTCATTTTATTACGTCTTTTTCAATCTAATAATCTGTCTTTAAGCTCAGATCATGGCAACTCTGCTTGAACTTTACAATGATCTTGAGGCAAATATAAGCATCTTTAGACCTTATTTTATTCACAGATTAATAAACTCTTGATCAAAAGTAAAAGCATTTTCAATCCATTCCAGATCATAAGGGTATTGCGAAAAGTCATGCTGTAGGGTTTTTGCAAATTGCTGTTTAAAATCAAAACAAATCACGTCAAAACGATAGTAATAGTGTGCAAATTGTGGATTTTTCTGAATAAAGCACATTGCCGTCTTGAGCATCTTGCCCTGTTTTGCTTTCGACACCGACTCGATCGCTTGCGCATATCCGGTGTGTGCACGAGCTTTGACTTCAACAAAGATCAGCTCCTGTTCACGTACCAGAATCAGATCCAGTTCACCATAACGGCTGTGATAATTGGCTGTAAGCAATTGAAATCCCTGCTGCTGCATCAGTTGGGTGGCTTGCTGTTCTGCCCATGTACCTAATTGCTGTCGCATTATTCTCTTTCCCTGTTAGAGCAGCTTTACACCTGTGCCACTGTACTGAAAACATTGCGGAGTACGCTGGACACCGTGTTCAGTGATCTGAATCCGGCCGGTTCTGCCCTGAAATTCAATCGTTTGCAGCCGCGGCTGAGATAAATACTGCTGGATGATGTGCCAGGCATCGCCGCCAAAAGCAATCAGGCGCTGATAAGACAGATTAACCGGTTCCTTGGCATAAGCTTGCAGCACATCCGGCCAATCCGCTAAGTAAAGCACTGGAACATCACAAAACTTGATCCCTTGTGGCAGCTTGTGCTGTTCGCTCATGGCATTGGCTACGGTATACATCCGTGAACGATTTAATTCAGGCATGACAGCCATCCATTCTGCATTGCCCAGAAACAATAATCCTGCTTGGGCATTAAAAATCGTGGTGGTTTATCTACGATTTTAAATTTCAGATCACTCTGGCTCAGCAAGGACATCAACAACAGTTCATGCTCCGCTTCACTGCCCGGCTGGCGTAAAATCAGCAGTTGCCGAATCCCGTCTTTGAATAAAAGTGCTTTTAAGGCAGCGGCATCATCTTTCTTGGATAGACTGAACTGCCAGACATTGGGAGAGACATCAGCCACTTCATTCAGGCTGAGGGTACGTACTTTGGGTTTGCTGTTCAGCAGTTGTTCCACGTCGCTACGTGCCAATGGCCCCACCACCATTCTGGTCTTTTTATTGACATGCTGTTTAAGTAGCTGGGAGATATTTTTCTGATTGGCATTGACCCATTTCAGCGGAATCTTGTGTCCTGAAGCGGTATAGGCACTGAGAAAACCCTGTTTGATACTCGATGCAGCTCGCGCCAAAGGCCCGGATTCGGGTAGAATGATCAACACTTCTGCTTGAACGCTGCTGATGCAGCTGACTAAACACAAGCCTAATATTTTATTTTTCATCTTCCATTTTTTATTATTCAATTTATTCCACATGGAGAAACCTATGAGTGCTCAGTTATTTGTTGTTGCGACTCCAATCGGGCACTTAGATGATATTAGTTATCGTGCAATTCAGGTGTTGAAATCGGTGAGTCTGATTGCTGCTGAGGATACACGAACTTCGGCACAGTTGCTTAAACACTTTAATATTCAAACACCTTTGACTGCATGTCATGAACATAATGAAAGCAACAAAATTGAGCAGCTGATCCAGCGTCTGCTCAATGGCGAAGATATGGCCCTGATCAGTGATGCTGGCACGCCCCTGATTAGCGATCCTGGTTTTAAATTTGTTCGGGCTGCTCAAGCGCATAATATCCGTGTTATTCCTGTGCCCGGTGCTTGTGCTGCGATTGCGGCCTTAAGTGCGGTCGGCTTGCCGAGTGACCGTTTCAGTTTTGAAGGCTTTCTGCCATCCAGACAAAGTCAGCGCCTGCTGAATCTGGAAAAACTCAAAGATGAAACCCAGACCTTAATTTTCTATGAAGCACCGCACCGGATTCTGGAATGCGTTAAAGATATGGCGAGCATATTTGGAGCAGACCGTCCTGTTGGCTTCGCGCGTGAAATTACCAAGACTTTTGAAACCATCAAGAAAATGACTTTAGGTGAACTGGTCGAATTCATTGCTAATGATCATAATCAGCAAAAAGGTGAAATTGTTCTGGTGATTGGCGGAGCAACCGAAGAAAAAGATCTGGATCAGGAAAAGCTGGATAAATTATTGAATCGCTTATTACAGGATCTGTCAGTCAAAGCAGCTTCACAACTGGCAGCAGATTTAACCGGTATCAAAAAGAAAGTGGCTTATCAACGTGCTTTAGAACTGACATCAGCCAACGATTAATATTCTAGCTATCTATCACTTTTATTTTTGCAAAAAAAACACCACAACTGATGTGGTGTTTTTTTATAAAGCCAAGTCAAGGAATGACTTATTCTTTAGCTACTGACTCATCTGCCGGTACTTCAACGATACGGCCGCCACTTGCGAGAAAAGCCGCAATTTCGTCTTCAAGTGCCTGACGCTTCTTTAACTTTGCAGTCACTGTCAAAGTTTCAGCTTCTGCAAGATCGTTATCATTGACGACCTCTGTACTCTCTGTTGCGCCTTTTTCAGCTGCTTTTGCTTCATCATCGTCAACGATTGAATCTTCAACGTCGTCGTCATAATCATTCATGTCTGTCATTTGCATCTCCCCCAAAATGAGCGCTCGCTTTGTATTTAAAGCCAGGTGTCGAATTAAGTGAAATTTAGCAATCTATGTGGCATTCGCCTAGTACCAAATATTAAAAAATCGTATTTTTTTTAAACAAAATCGTTACTCTTTATGGATGTTTGTTTAAAAAATTTACATTTCAACCCTAAGCTGCATAGCGTGTGTCTTTAAGTAAACTCAGACCATTGGCCTGTGCCATAAATGCATCTTTTAACATGGGCTGATTTTCTACCTGTTTCAGACCGAAATTACGTGCCCAAACCATCGGGAAAAATGAAGTCGTTTCCATCCAGCCAATCGCAGACATGCTGTGCATCATGGCATCGTTTTGTCCTTTACGGCGGTGCTCATAACGCTTCAGGCTTTGCTCATGTGCCCAAACACCACGTGACTGATCATGCAGCAATACATCACAGAGCACGGCAGCATCCAGACAGCCAATATTCACCCCTTGACCTGCCAGCGGATGAATCACATGGGCAGCATCACCAATCAAAGCCAGACCATCTTGAACATAGTATTGGGCGGCACGTGCTTTTAATGGAAAAGTCGCACGTGGTGTCGCTTGTACGACCTCACCGAGCATATGATGACTTTCACGGGTCAATAGCTGTGTAAAGTCAGCATCTGACAACCCTGCATATTCTTCAGCATAATCATCCGGCAAAGTCCAGACGATGGATTGCCAATGTCCCTGCTCTTCTTTTTTTAAGCTGGCCATCGGTAAAAAAGCCAGAGGGCCAGTTTCCAGAAAAATCTGGCGCGCCATATGCTGATGGGGCTGTACAGTTTGAATCGCACAGCTGATCCCGGCCTGTTTATAGTCCAGTACATCAATATCGATGAAAGCTTGCTCACGGACAAAGGAGTTGGCACCATCTGCGCCAATCACCAGCTTGGTTTTAAGCTGTGTGCCATCGGCCAGATGAATGATCCAGACACCGACTCCACGTTCTACCCGGCTGACTTTAACTTCGGTACGGTAATCCTGTACAGCGTCAAGCATCTTTTGCTGAATAGCCAGATTCAGGATACTCGGTTCCACCATCGAACCTAAGGCTTGTTCTACTGAGGGTGTTTTTTCTGAAGGCTGGCCGAAATTAATGTCACCATAGCCATTTTTATTCCAGACCTGCATACCGGTATAAGGCTGCTGACGTGCCAGTTTTTCCCATACACCGACTATTTTTAATAGGTGAATGGTTGCCTGACTCAGCGCCAAAACACGTGGATTCGCCACACCTAATGCCTTATCTGCATCTAAAATTGGGGCAGCGTCTAAAACTGTAGGCTGCACACCACCTTGCGCCAGCAGAAGTGCAGTCAGTCCACCGACCAGTCCACCGCCAATAATGACCACATCCAAGATTTCGTTATTTTGATTTAAGCTCATGCTTTTAATCCCATGGCATAATTTGCAACCAAAGGTTTAATGCCTGGAATATTTTCAAAGCAGATTAAGCCTGTGTTACGCATCAGTTTGAGGAATGGATTCTGGTTACTAAAACCGCGTACCACTGAATCACAGAATTTAATGACCCGCTGCTGATCTTTCAGGCGTGATTTTTCGTAGTCCTGTAGCATGGCTGCATCACCTAAATCAGCACCCTGCTCAAGCTGCTCTGCCAAATAGCGATTAAGCACATAAGCATCGCGCATACACAGGTTAAAGCCCTGTCCGGCGACAGGATGGATGGTATGGGCAGCATTGCCCATCAATACCACACGGCCAACGGCCTGTTTTTCTGCCAGGACTTGAGACAATGGGAAGCTAAAACGGCGACCGGTTTTCTGGAATTTTCCGGCACGATCACCATAAGTGTCCTGCAAGGCATCAAGAAAATGCTGATCATTTTCATCGCCCAACCATTCACCTTCTGTGCCTTTTTTTACCGGCCAGACAACGGAACGGCGATATTCACCCGGCAATGGCAATAACGCCAAAGGGCCTAAATGACTGAAACGCTCAAAACCGACATGACCATGGGGCTTCGAGGTTTGTACTGTAGTCACGATCGCGACCTGATTATAATCGTGTTCTGAAGTACCAATGCCCAATGCTTTACGGCAGAAAGAATCACGACCGTCTGCGGCAATGACCAGTTTAGATTGTAAAGTCAGCTCAGATTCACCACGCTGCGCCTGAATATAAGCACAATCGGCATCTTGGGTCAGCGATGTGACTTGTACACCATCAATCAGTTCAATCAGCGGCTGTTGTTTCACTTGGGTCAGCAGCACACGGCCGAGCCAGGCATTTTCAATCACCTGACCGAAACTTTCGACTTTTTCCTGTTCTGCTTTTAGGCATGCCTTACCAAAGCTGCCTTGTTCGGTAATATTGACTTCCAGAATTGGTGTGGCATGTTGCTGTAGTGCATCCCAAAGGCCGAGTTCCTGATAGATCTGTACACTACGGCGCGACAAGGCACTGTTACGCGCATCAAAACTGGAATGATACGGGGCAAGATGTTCATCATCATAATCTGGATATTTGATGGCTTCCAAAAGTTTGACTGCAATATTGGTTTTCGCCAACATCAATGCGAGGCTTAAGCCCACCATCCCACCACCGACAATGATGACTTCTTGTTGCATGCTTACTTCCTTATCTGTTTATTCGCATCTATGGCGAATTACATAAAACGTATACTGGTTTTATCTTACCTCAAGGCTTTAAATTTTTATAATGATTCGTTTTATTTAGTTTTCTTCATGATGATCCAGCCTATATTGAAAAATCAAGACATCACGCTTTTCATTACCCAACTTCGGCAATAGAGTATGAGCATTGATCCGTTCAACAATTTCAAACCCTGTTTTTAAAAGCACTTGGTGTGCCTGTATATGTTCCGCATCACAAAAAGTATCCAGTGATTTAAGTGTAAGATATTGTTTAAAATACTGAATCACCGCTTTCATCGCCTCAAGCATATAGCCCTGACCCTGAAATCGAGGACCAAGTCCGAAATGAACTTCAAGGCTGTTATTTTGCTGTTGAATGATCGTTAGTAATCCGATTGCCAGATGACTTTCTCGCTTAGCAATCACCCATGAAAATCCGTCACTCGGTTGCTGCCAATAGCTTAACGCCCATTTCTGTAACATCTGCTGAGTTTGACTGACTGTTGTATGCACCTGCCGTTGTAAATATTTTGATGCTTCAACGTCGCTACAATACTCTTGGAATAATGAAAATTCATCTCCAACTTTATATGCTCTTAACTCCAACCGAGTTGTCTTTAATTCAGCAACTAAAATATTTATACTCACTTTTATCAACTCAGCATTAAAAAACGGAATGTTATTATTTCATTTGGCACTTATACGATTTGATCGCAAACCTAGTCAAATTGGTATAACTCGATCTACTCGCTTCGCACAATTTTGAATACATACTGATGCTCGTAGATCCTGAATGATAAAATTGTGAATCAAGCCATTTATAAATGAGCTGATATTCACTTTCAGTAGTAGGAGGCCCATTTACAATCACTATTCTTTTCTTATTTTAAGATAATTGTATAAATATAACTCGATCTTTGAGCTAACAGATATTTTAAAAAAATTTATCCAACCATGTACAATCTAATCTTATTTGTATGATAGTGATCATCAATCTTTAGCTAGGCATTGTTGTAGATCTGAGGATGGTTCTATTAATAACGTATAAACACCTAATAAAAAAACCCCGGAAATCTACCGAGGTTTCTTCATCTTCCACACTATTTCTATCCTCTCGACAAGCTAATCGAAGACATGAATCCTATCTTGCAAGCAACTCGCCCAGGAAGATTAGCTTAACGCACAATATTGGTATGATGATCTGTGTGGTGTACTGTTTTACCCAACTTTGTTCCTGTATAAATTAGGTACAATGCCGACAAACCAACCAATACATAAATAATTCGAGATAAGGCGCTCATATCACCAAAGATCGCAGCGACCAAATTAAAATCGAATGCACCAATTAAGCCCCAATTGATGCCACCAATGATTGTTAAAGCATAAGCAATCCAGTCAATCGTATTTAATCTCATAAGTGTTCTCCTGCTCTTATTTAAGTTTATTTAAGGATCAGAGAAAGTATGAGAATCTCAGCCCATTTAATATGTAGCTTTGATGCTAAAAACGGATTTTCTGTGTTGACTTCCTGTCAATTTTTAAGCTGTAAATTTTACTTAGGTGAGTTTTATTTGACTTGTTCGATATAAACGTAAGCTAAGTCACTTTTTGATCGATTCGATATAGCTAGGAATTCTTGTTTAAAACGGCATAGAAATGTCATAAAAAAAGCCGATTTCGCGACCGGCTTTCTGTATTTTTCTTGGATTAGGCAGCGCGGGCTTTCGCCATTAATGCCTCAATCTCTTCTACCGTTTTGACGACTTTCGCGGTTAAAACTAGCGGGCCATTTGCAGTGGCCACCACATCATCTTCAATCCTAATGCCAATTCCACGCCATTTAGCATCTACTGTTTCATCATCAGGCGCGATATAAAGACCCGGCTCAACGGTCACGACCATACCCTCTTCATACGAGCGCCATTCACCGTCCACCTTATAAGCACCGACATCATGCACATCCATACCGAGCCAATGTCCCGTACCATGCATGTAGAACTGACGAAAAGCTTCTTTTTCTATAATCTCGTCGATATTACCCTGCATCAAGCCAAGATCGAGCAAACCCTGCACCAAAATACGCACTGCAACATTGTGAGGTTCTTTATACGAGTTACCAATTTGCACGGCATTGATCGCAGCGATTTGAGCATCCAGTACTACGTTATATAAGGCTTTCTGTTCCGGACTGAATTTACCATTTACCGGAAAGGTACGGGTAATGTCTGAAGCATAGAACTGATATTCAGCTGCAGCATCAATCAGGACTAAATCGCCATCTTTCAGTTCTTTGTCATTTTCTACATAATGCAGGATGCAGGCATTTTCACCGCCACCGACAATACTGTTATAAGCCGGAACACCGCCATTTTTGCCAAAGACATAATTCAGCTCGGCTTCCAGCGCATATTCCATCATACCCGGACGTACTGCTCGCATCGCTTGCGTATGTGCATCAGCAGAAATATCGGAAGCAATCTGCATCAGTTCGATTTCATTTGCATCTTTATGCAGACGCATTTCATCAACAATACGATCCAGCTGAATTACTTGCGCTGGCACAGAAGTACCACGACGGCTTTCACCACTTGCAGTTGCAATCCATTTGGCGACACGCGCATCAAACTCTGCATGCTGTCCAATGCGATAAAATAACTGGTCTTTATTTTGTAATTTTTCCAGAATTCCTTCATCTAGCAGATCAATCGGATAGGCTTCATCTGCATCATAATCCTGCATCGCCCCATCAATCCCTGCACGATAGCCATTCCAGATTTCCATTTCCCGGTTACGTTCCCGGCAGAATAAACTATAGCTATAGCCTTCTTCTTCAGTGTCAAAGGTTTCAATCACAGCCACAGCTTCAGGTTCTGAAAATCCGGTTAAATAGAAGAAACTACTGTCTGCACGGTATTTATAATCTGCATCACGGTTACGCATCGCCACCGGACTGGTCGCGATAATCGCAATACTGCGTAAACCAATTTCCCCTGCGAGAATACTGCGACGTTCCTGAAAATCAGCTTGTGTTAATTTCTTCATTACACCTTACTTCTTGTCAATTCATGCTTTTATTGAAATATTCTCTTGAAAACAGAACATATATTCTAATGAAACAGCAAAATATATGCCTGATTTCAAGCAGTGTGATGACATAGCTAACTATTTAGTTAGCTTGGACGTTTAGGCGAGAAAATTTCGACCACGCTTTGCGCCTCTGTAGCAGAAACCTGAGGCTGCACTTTTTGTGTCAATTGCTGCAAGAGTGGCGTTTCCTCAACCTCCACCTTCTTACGTCCCAAAGACAGGCTCACTGGAATCAGGCGCACAAATTCATACAATTCCTGATAGCTTTCTTCACCTTCGGCATCATCGTCTGAGTCTTCAAACTCAACCGCGGCTACATCTTGTAAATGTTCAATCAGTTCTACTTCGTCCTGACGAATATGACCAGAAGCCAGACCAAAACCTAACACCACGCCTGCGCACCAGTCCGCCAATGCCTGCACACGTTCTGAGAGCACATGCTCATCATCTGGAAGCAAAGGTAAATAATCCAGTTCATCTTCAGACAATGCATGGAAAACATCTTCAGCTTCGCCAGTCAACAGTTCTAATGCTTCGGCATCCAGTTCAGGCACATCCAGTGTTTCTAAAATCTGTAACCATTCTTCACTGCTCGGTGCCTGGGTGACACAAACAATCCCGGTCAGCAAACCATGCAGTTCACTCGGGCTAGAAATTTCCTCAATTGAAGAAAAATTGCGGTGCCATTCGGTCCAACCTGAAATATCGTCTTGCATTCGTTTATCCAATCTCTATACTGCTTATATATTACCTCTGTTTGCAACACTGTGCGACCTCGATATGTTAGAAGAATTACAGCGTCTACAAGTGCAGATTGGCGTGTTAAAAACGCGACTCGCACGGCTTGAAAGTGAGAATTCCAGTTTGCGCGAAGAGCAAGACTCTTCCATGGTGCAACATCAACAGCAAATTGAACAAAAGAACAGCGTGATTGCGCAAAAACAACAAGAAAATGAACACCTGACCGAACAGCTGACAGATTCTCGTGCCCAGTTTCAACTGCTCAATAATGATGCAACTGCACTGGCAGACCGTTATGGCCGTCTGGAAAAAAGCTGTACCGATCTGAAAAACCGTTTTCAGGAAATTCTGGCTGAACGAAATGAACTGCGGGTTTTGAAGGAAAAGATGCTGATCGAGCAGCGTCATGCCCAACAGGAAATTCAGCGCCTCAATCAGGAATCTGAGCGTTTAACCCAGAAAAATGAAAATGCCAAAGCCAAAGTTGAGGCGATTATTCAACGTCTGGCAATTCTCGGTACTGCGCAGGATCATCATGCACAAGAAATCCAACAACTGGCCCATCCGACTGAAGTGACTGAGGAAGCCTCATCATGAGTGAACAAATTGCAATTGATCTCAGAGTATTGGGGCATAGTTTCCGTCTGGCCTCTACTCCTGACAAGCAGGAAGAATTAGAGCGCGCGGCACAGTTATTGAATGATAAATACGATGAATTTCGTCGTAAAGCACCACGCATGGAACCCAGCAAGCTGATTATCATGGTGGCACTTGAGCTGATGCAGGAAGTCTTGAACATGAACAGATCACTGCAACAATATGCGCATTGCGAGCGTTTGTTACAAACCATTTTAGAAGAAGTTGAGGAACTAACAGAATAATCTCATATTCTGTTTAAACTTCGGCCATTTGGCTGAACTGTTTACAGTTCATGAACAGCATAGAGTTGCCACACCGACATTATCGTTTATAATTAACTTATCTCTGAGGTGTTCGCCAGCGGGTCTATATCCCTGCCGATACTTATATCTCCGGATGCGTTCTGCATATTTAGAGTGTATGCCTGCCTTCGTGCAGGAAACCCAGCAAGTATGCGTCGCGTCCACCTTGAACTCATCGGGTTCAGGGTAACGACATGCAGCGGCATCTTCGGAGTACTTTAATTTTTTGCTTAAAATATACTTATAATTCTCTTAAAATCCTTTCTAAACTTTCTCTCAGTTTTATATTTCAGTATTTATCTCGGTCATTTCTCAAAGTTCATTTTATTCATACCATTATCTGGTAGGCCTATAAAATGCTTAACAAGAAAATCGCTTTAACTTTCTTTTAAATACACATTGAATTTTCAAGTTATTTGATCTCGATCTAAAATAAACATGGCCCAGATTGCGGCAGGAATCCAGCCTAAAATTGAAATCTGCAGCATGAGACATATTGTTGCTTCAACCGGTTTGTGAATGGTCATAAATAAGGACCAGGGGAAAATAAAGGCAATCATCAACTTCATTTTAAATACCCTCTTGTGTTCGTGTTTGCAATTTTAATATCCAGTTTTTACTGGACTCTGTGTTCGCTCTTTTTAGTGTTATCAAAAAAAATATGCATGCTGTATCATTCTAAAAAACATCTCAAAAGCCTAATTCAGTTAGCTTAAATGCAGCTTAAAAATTATTTTAAATCAGCTTAGCGAACTTATATTTTCAGTTATCGTCTTGACGTTTTTATGAAAAAGACCTTGCTTTCACTCGCGCTGCCCAGCAGCTTTTCACTCGACTGAAACCCCTCATCTTTGGGCTGTTTAGGTGAAAACTGATTGCTACTTGGCAGCCGTATTCAAGGGTGATACCCGCCAAATCACGTCACCGACATCATCAGCCACTAAAATAGCGCCTGCAGAATCTACGGTTACACCAACAGGGCGCCCAAATGCTTTGCCCTGCTCGCTTAAAAATCCGGTTAAGACATCTTGAGGCTGACCGAAAGGCTGGCCATTTTGAAAGGGAACAAAAATCACTTTATAGCCACTATGCGGTTTGCGGTTCCATGAGCCATGCTGGCCAATCAGTGCACCATTTCGATAATGAGGCATTAGATCTGCTGTATAAAAACTTAAGCCCAATGATGCTGTATGATTACCCAAAGCATAGTCTGGTGGAATTGCCCGTGCCACCCGTGCAGGGTTTTGCGGCTTGACCCGTGTATCTACATGTTGGCCATAATAACTATAGGGCCAGCCATAAAAAGCACCGTCTTTAACCGAGGTGAGATAATCTGGAACCAGATCATTGCCGAGCTCATCACGCTCATTGACTACCGTCCAGAGTTTGCCACTCTGTGGTTGCCAGTCCATACCATTCGGATTACGAAGTCCGGTTGCAAAAGGTCGTGCTTGAGTATTGGCCAGGTCAAATTCCATGATCAGTGCCCGACCTTCTTCTTGATCCAAGCCATTTTCAGCTACGTTACTGTTGGAACCTACCGTAATATAGAGTTTGCTGCCCGTAGGATTGGCAATGACATTTTTGGTCCAGTGATGGTTTAAACGACCCGCCGGTAAATCCAGTACTTTGGTGCCGGTTGCAGTAATTTGAGTAGCACCTGCTTGATAAGGAAAGCGCATCAGGGCATCAGTATTGGCCACATACAACATATTGCCGACCAGTACCATGCCAAATGGAGAGTTGAGATTCTGTAAAAATACAGTTTTTTGTTCAGCGACTCCATCACCATTATTGTCACGAAGCAGACTAATGCGGTTAGCACTCGGATGCGATGAGCCGGCTCGCTGCATTACCCATTTCATGATTTTGCCTTTAATTCCTTTGCTATCATCAGGCTTAGGTGGTGCATCGGTTTCGGCCACCAGCACATCACCATTTGGCAATACATAGATCCAGCGCGGATGCTGCAACCCTTTGGCAAATGCCTGAACTTTTAAACCTGTAGCGGGAGTGGGCATTTTGCCCTCAGGCCAACCTTTGGCAGGTGCAATATTGACTGTAGGCAGCAAGCTGGATTTTGGTTTGGGTAACTGTGGCTGGGAACCATAACTGTCAGCAATTGGCGACTTGGATGGCATAGTACAAGCCGTCATCGCCAGCAGAAGTGCCAAGCCTGCACCAGGCAAAAAAAAGTGAACCGGCTGAATAGGCATTTTTATCTCTTGTTATTTTTTATCGTCATCGACTTACTTTAAAAAACAATTGGAGATGCTACTAGCGGCTTGATGTTTTTTCTGGTTATGAATTGGTTATCAATTTTGAAGTAGATTTGTTTTTTTGTCGTAGCAGCATGATGCACAAGAGCTAAAAGAATTCTGATCAGCCATTCGATTCAGGGATTGTTGTAGTTCATCCAAGCAAAGCTCTGTTTTAAGGTTTCAGATACTGTTCAAAAGAAAAGCCCATCTTTTGATGAGCTTCTACGTGCAGATTAGACCTGAATGATCCTAAACCTAGAGAATCTATGAATAAGAGAGTCGGATATTCGTCTGAAATACTTCAAAAACAATTAAGGGAAGTCCTCCAAACAGCTGGGTAAGATTGTGCTACACAGCCAGATCCACTGGAATGAAAGATAAGATCCGTGGCTCTCAACCACGAAATGCCGCTTCAATCGCGGAGATGTCAATTTTCTTCATGGTCATCATTGCATCAAAGGCGCGTTTGGCGGCGGCACGGTCAGAACTGGTCACTGCCTGAATAAGCACAATTGGTGTAATCTGCCAGGAAATGCCCCACTTGTCTTTACACCAGCCACACTCGCTTTCCTGACCGCCATTGCCAACAATTGCATTCCAGTATCGGTCGGTTTCTTCCTGATCTTCAGTTGCCACCTGAAATGAGAATGCTTCGTTATGCTGGAATGCCGGGCCACCATTTAGTCCAATGCAGCTAATACCCAGCACCCTAAAGTCAACGGTGATGACATCGCCTTCTTTTCCAGAAGGATAGTCTCCGGGTGCAAGGTTGATCGCGCCAATTGAGGAGTCAGGAAATGTCTCGGCATAAAATCGTGCAGCAGCTTCAGCGTCGTTATCATACCAGAGGCAGATGGTGTTCTTCGCAATATTCATCATGTTCAATCTCCATTGATTTAGGTCTTACGCGCTCTGCCTAGGCACAATGTGTTAGATCTATTGGGTTAATCAGAGATCTGATCCCTTATCTATAATTCACTCAAAAACACAAAAAATCGATTTTAGATTTGTACCTTTATTAATCAAAATCTGTTTCATGATCATCAAAATGATGACTTAAAAACGCATGCTTCACAGAAAATAAAAAAATTATGACATTTTAAGCAGCCAATAATTCAATGCCTTTAATTGACCAATTTTAATCAAGTTTTTAGAGATGAGATTCATTATGAAATTTGCTGAACTTAACCAAGTTGCTACCTCGTCATATGAGAATCAAGATCACAATTATTTTTTACTTTTCCAGAATTCCCACTTAGACTAGAGCACACTTTTGTTAGATCCGCTTTTTGCCCTATGACCATTCAAGAATTAAGAAGATACCTGCGTAAAACACGTCGTCATCTTTCTAAATTTGAGCAAAGGCAAGCTGCACAAAAAGTTTTAAATCGCCTTATACGCAGCCCGCAATTTATTCATGCCAAGCACATCGGCATTTATCTGCATGCTTTTGGTGAGATTCATACCCACACCATTATTGAACGCTGCTTTAAACTGGGAAAACAGGTCTATCTGCCTACGATTTGCGACATGAATCAACAGCTGGTCTGGATTCGAATCAGCCAGCATCAATATCGCAACAAGCGCTTTGCCTATCATCGGCTGGGAATGCGGGAGTCCATGACGACACGTGGTACTCATGTTTCTAAGCTGGATTTATTGATCATGCCGCTGCTGGCCTGTGATCATTCAGGGACACGAATCGGGATGGGTGGCGGTTTTTATGATCGAACCCTGGCTTCTGCGCCCGGGCGTCCATTCCGTCTGGGACTGGCGCATGACTTTCAACTGCTTAGCCAGCCCTTAAAACGGGAAAAATGGGATCAACCCTTGGATGCTCTTATTACCCCGACAGTTTTTTTAGCTTTCAAACGCTAATTTTTCAATTTCCCTGTTGTGAACTACTTTAAAATCACATAATTAGTCATTTTTCATACAATTTAATCTTAACGCCCCTTGTATTTTTTAAATTACCCATCACTATTAAAACATGGCAACACCGTTGTCACTCATTAGGAGTGCTCATGTCTGAAATTATTATGAATCAAGAAACCTTAGAGCCTCAGGTTCCAAGTGTACTACCCCTTTTGGCGCTGCGTGATGTGGTGGTTTATCCGCATATGCAAATTGCGCTGTTTGTCGGTCGTGAAAAATCGATCAATGCAGTTGATGTGGCTCGTAACAGTGACAATCTAGTATTTGTAGTTGCGCAAAAAGATTCGCTTACAGAAGAAATTGATCACGACAATTTATATCAATACGGTACTGTCGCGAAGATTGTGCAAGTTGTGAATCACGAAAATGATGAAAACTGTATCAAAGTCCTGATTGAAGGACTGCACCGTGCCAAACTGAAAACCATCATTGACGAAAATGAGTATCTGACAGCAGAACATGAACTCAGCCCAATGACCGTTACGGTGGATGAAGACACTCAAGCCGTGCGCTTACAAGAATTACGTGCGCTTTTTGCTCAATATGCAGAAGCGAAACTTCGTAATGCGCGTGAACTGATCACCGCAGCCAACAAAATTGAAGACCTGTTACAGTTATTATTCTTCGTGGCGACCCGTGTTCCATTGAATATTGATGTCAAACAAAAATTCCTGGAACATGATGAATTCGAAGCGCATTTAACTGAGCTGATGACTTATCTATTGCAACAATCTGAAGAACAGCAGATTGAGCAAACCCTGCATGACTCTGTTAAACGTCAGATGGAAAAGAACCAGCGCGAATACTTCCTGAATGAAAAAATGAAAGTCATTCAGCGCGAGCTTTCCGACATGAACGGCGGCGCGGAAGATGATGTCGCTGAAATTGAAAAACGTCTTGCTGAAGCAGATCTGCCTGAGCATGTACGCAAGAAAGCTGAAAACGAATTCCGTAAACTCAAAGCGATGCAGCCTGCCTCAAGTGAAGCAGCAGTTGTTCGCAACTATCTGGAAGTGATTCTGGATACACCGTGGAATAAAGCCAGCAAAGTCAGCATTAACCTGAACAAAGCACAGGAAATTCTGGATGCAGACCACTATGGTCTGGACGATGTCAAAGATCGTATTGTGGAATATCTTGCGGTTCAGTCGCGTGTGAAAAAATTGCGTGGCCCGATTCTGTGTTTAGTCGGCCCTCCGGGTGTTGGTAAAACCTCACTGGGTGAGTCGATTGCTAAAGCAACTGGTCGTGAATTTGTGCGTATGGCCCTTGGTGGTGTACGTGACGAAGCCGAGATTCGTGGTCATCGTCGTACCTATATCGGTGCGATGCCAGGTAAAATCGTGCAGTCATTGACTAAAGTTGGGGTGAAAAACCCGTTGTTCCTGCTCGATGAAATCGACAAGATGGCGCAAGATTACCGTGGTGATCCGGCGTCTGCGATGCTCGAAGTCCTCGATCCATCACAGAACAACAAGTTCAGTGATCACTACCTGGATCTAGATCTGGATCTGTCTGAAGTAATGTTTATCTGTACCGCAAACAGCATGAACATTCCTGAAGCCTTGCTGGATCGTATGGAAGTGATTCGTCTTCCGGGTTATACCGAAGAAGAAAAAGTCAATATTGCAGATCGTTATCTGGTACCAAAAGCCATTAAAAATAATGGCCTGCGTGCTAAAGAGTTAACTGTGCATGAAGAAGCGATTCGTGACATCGTGCGCCGTTATACCCGTGAAGCCGGTGTACGTAGCCTTGAGCGTGAAGTATCCAAAATTGCACGTAAAGTGGTCAAAGAAGCGGTGAGCAAAAAAGCCAAAAACCTTCAGATTGAAGTGACAGCAGGCAATCTTCCAGATTACTTGGGCGCACATAAATTTGACTATGGTATGGCGGAAGAAGAAGCACAAATCGGCCGTGTCAATGGTCTGGCCTGGACTTCGGTGGGTGGCGAATTACTGACCATTGAGGTTGCAGCCGTTCCAGGTAAAGGCAAGTTCATTACCACCGGTTCTCTTGGCGATGTCATGAAAGAATCAATTACCGCTGCCATGACTGTGGTGCGTACCCGTGCAGATGAGCTTGGCATCGAAGCGTCCCGCTTTGAAGAAACCGATGTGCACGTGCATTTACCGGAAGGTGCGACACCGAAAGATGGTCCATCCGCAGGTTTGGCATTGACCACTGCATTGGTATCTGCATTTACCGGGATTCCGATTCGTCCGGATATCGCGATGACAGGTGAAACCAGTCTGGGTGGTCGTGCATTACGTATTGGCGGTTTGAAAGAGAAACTTCTTGCAGCCCATCGTGGTGGCATCAAGCTGGTCTTCATTCCACAGGAAAACGTACGTGATTTGGCGGAAATTCCTGAAAATGTAAAAGATGGTTTAGAGATTAAAGCCGTGAAATCGATTGATGAGATTTTACCGCTGGCCCTCATCTCTTTGCCAAAAGCCTTGGTGAAAGCACCGATTGTAAAAACCAAAGAAGAAGCGAAAGCAGCCCGTCATTAAGATGAGCTGATTTGCCAAAACCCTGCTCCGGCAGGGTTTTTTATTGTGTAAAGAAATTGATTAAGGTTGCAAGGCCATCTCTACCAGCCCATCAATCACATAGGTCATCTTTTTCAGATCCAGTTTATCCAAGGTGTCCAGCTCAGTATTATAATAAGGGTTACGATAATGCGCCGTATCGGTAATTAACATGGTCGAATAATTGAATTTGGCATAATTCAGATAACCAGAAAAATTCATATCCTGAGCAAAAGTTGGACTGATAAAACGTTGACATTCCAGACGGTTAAGACTTTGCATGGCAGTACAATAATCTCCGGTCATTCCGGTCGAGGTCAAATGACCAATCGCGGCAATAAAGTTCCCATGATCTGGATAAATCCATTTCAACCCCACCGGATAAGTCTGCACCAGATTTTCATCAAAATAGCCAATTGAATCCAGAATCACCACACCTTTCAGCTTCTGCTTTTTTTTCTTGAGCGACTTGGCATGAATATAGCTGCCCATATGTTCTGTCTTGAAAAAAGGCGGCTCTTCCAAGGTATAAAAAGCAAATTCGATCTCATGTTTGAGCTTGGATTTTTGCAAGGCCAATAATCTTGCGGTTTCCAGTAAACCTGCCACTCCCGAGGCATTATTGTCAGCACCGTATCGATCACTAAAGACATCATAATGCGTGCCCATGACCATTTTAGTTTTGGCCTGAGCATTTAAATGGCAAATGACATTTCGATAGCTTAGGCTATTAACTACATAGACCTGAAACTGACAGGGAATGCCAAAACGCTGCATCTGTCCTTTAATCCATGCAGACACTCGGTTCAGTTCTTTAACATTCTTGTAATTTCGAAATTCATCGACACTCATGATCTGGCTGAAAAACAATTCCAGATGAGAAATTTGAGCGCGTGTGTTGGTATTGGCGGTACTGAGACTTGAGCCGATTAGACCGGTGACCAACAGCAGCAAAGTACAACATCCTTTTATGATGACCTTAGTCCGCATTTATTATTATCCATTCCTTTATCAAGCGGAGACTTGAACTCAGGACATTAAAGCAGCACTAAATCCTTCATTTCAATTTCAATTTGTTTCCTGACTCAACTTCGTGTTGTTTGATCGTTATAATGAAGTATCCAATTATTGATCTGTCTGTATGAAAATCCGTATCCTGACCATTGGTCAAAAAATGCCAGCATGGGTGCTGACTGGTTTTGAAGATTATTTCAAACGTATTCAGCCCTTTGTACAGACCCAGATTATTGAACTGCCCATGGCCAAGCGCGGCAAAAACGATTCTGAAGCGGATATCCTGAAATATCGAAATATTGAGGGTGACAGCATTTTAAATGCACTCAAGCAGAACGAAATCCTGATTGCGCTAGAAGTGGGTGGACGTGAGTTCAGTACCGAAAAACTGGCTGAAACCATGAAAGGCTGGATGCTGGAAGGCAATGATGTGGTACTGGCGATTGGCGGGCCAGATGGTCATTCGGAAGCAGTACGTAAAGCTGCTGCATGGCATTGGTCCCTGTCTAAGCTCACACTTCCCCATCCCATGGTTCGGGTGATGCTGATTGAACAACTGTACCGTGCAATGACCATTAACCATAACCATCCCTACCATCGTGCAGGTTAATGACGTTGCTGAAGCGTTCTGTTTATGCAACGTTTTGTTGAATAATTCCTCCTGCTTTTTTCGCTATTTTTAATGCATTATTGAGACATCTTCTAGATGTGGTTTGACTTATGAACTTACAAACGTTGCCCGGCTTATTTATTTCTCATGGCTCTCCTATGCTGGCGCTGAATCCTGAGCAAGTGGGTCCTGCCTTGCATCGTTTAAGCGAAAACCTGCCACGCCCGGAAGCGATTATTATCATGTCAGCGCACTGGGAAAGTGAGGCACTGGAAGTCAGTAGCGGTATTCGACCAGAGACTTGGCATGATTTCCGTGGTTTCCCGCCAGAGCTGTATCAATTACGCTATCCTGCACCGGGAAATCCTGAACTGGCCGAGCAGATCTTGGGTTTGCTGGCCAATGCCGGTTTTGCCGCACATGCCAATAGTACTCGTCCACGTGATCATGGCGTATGGATGCCGCTGCTGCATATGTATCCGGATGCGGATATTCCAGTGGTTGAAATTTCATTGCCCATGTCGATGAGTGCCGATGAAATCTATAAAATTGGTCAAAGTCTGGCATCGCTACGTGAGCAGCAAATCCTGCTGATTGGTTCAGGCAGTATCACGCATAACCTACGTGAACTGTCTTGGGATGGAACGGCTGCTGATGTACCGGCATGGGCATCAGATTTCCGCAATTTTGTCGTTCATAAACTGGCCCATAGCGATTATGATGCGATACTGGACTGGTCCAATATTCCACACATGGCGCGTAATCATCCAACACTGGAGCATTTTGCCCCGATCTTCTTTGCGATGGGGACCGGAAGCCGTTTTAGTCTGGTACATAGCAGTTTTAGCATGGGTTCTCTCGGCATGGATGTCTACCGCTTCGATTAATCTTGATTGAAAACTTAAAATTTTAACTTTTAAATTTGGATACATTTTGCAACCAAAATCTGCGATATGTATCCATATCTTTTAGAAATGCATCCGTTATCATTTCAATTCTTTGTTCTTTATTATAAATCCATGAAATTAAAATTTATTGTACTGGCATTATTACCTTTAACTTTTGCAGCCTGTCAGTCTGGTGATATTCAGCAGGCTGGAGATCGTACAGTGGCCACCCTACAACAAAAAAGTGCAAATCAGCTTCTTTCTGCCTACCACTGGCAACTAGATCGCGGGCTGGAACGACCAATCGTGCTCAGTTTCGATGCTCAAGGCCGCCTGAGCGCCGTGACGGGCTGCAATGGACTCAGTACAAACTGGTCAGTGAAAGATAATATTATCAGCACCAGCGAAGTCATAGGAACCGAAATGGCCTGCGATACCGCACTGATGCAACAGGAACGCTTTGTCAGCCAGCTTTTACAAAAACGTGCAATTCCTTTTGCGCTCAATACCACGAACCTTGACCAGCCGACCCTAACGCTTTCCGCTGCCGATGGTCAAAAATATGAATTTACCGGGAAAATGACTCCGGAAACCAGATATCAGGGGCAAGCTGAAACAATTTTTCTGGAAATTTCCCCAGATACCAAATCATGTACCGGTGTGGCTCAGCAAAGCTGCTTGCAAGTCAAACAGGTTAAATATGATCAAAACGGTCTGAAGACCCAGGTCGATAAGGACTGGACATTATTCTATGACCAGATTGAAGGTTTTCAGCATTCACCGAATGAACGCCAGATTATTCGGCTAAAACGTTTTGAAATTAAGAACCCTGCGGCAGATCAATCTAAATATGCTTATATTTATGACATGGCAGTCGAGCGCGAAGCCGTGAAAGGTTCATTATAAAATATCTATCCATAAAAAAACCGAGGCTATGGCCTCGGTTTTTTTAAAGCGACACTCAGTCAGACTTAGAATACGCCTTGAGCAAGCATTGCATCAGCCACTTTTACGAAGCCTGCAATGTTGGCACCGTCTACATAGTTCACAGTACCGTCTTCTTTGGTACCGAATTTTACGCAGTTACGGTGAATTTCTTTCATGATCGCATGTAAGCGCTCATCAACTTCCTCAAAGGTCCAGCCTAAACGCAATGCATTTTGCGACATTTCCAGACCAGAAGTGGCAACACCACCTGCATTTGATGCTTTACCTGGCGCATAAAGCGTTTTCGCTTCAACGAATTTCTCTACAGCAGCCAAGGTTGAAGGCATGTTTGCACCTTCAGCGACACAGATCACGCCATTTGCGAGAAGCTTTTCAGCATCCTCCGCATCCAGTTCGTTTTGAGTCGCGCATGGCAGTGCGATATCACATGGAATACCCCAAGGACGTTGTCCTTCCAGATATTCAAAACCATGTTTAGAGGCAAATTCTGAAATACGACCCCGTTTTACGTTTTTAAGTTCCATCACTTCAGCAAGCAATGCTTCAGTGAAACCATCTTTGACGTGAACCGTACCCGCAGAGTCAGAAAGTGAAACCACTTTCGCGCCCAGATACAACGCTTTATCAGCAGCATATTGCGCAACGTTACCAGAACCTGAAATTGCGACAACTTTGTCTTTGAAGCTTTCGCCACGAGACTTGAGCATTTCCTCAGCGAAATACACAGTACCGTAACCCGTTGCTTCCGGACGCGCCAATGAACCACCGAAGGTTAAACCTTTACCGGTGAATACACATGCCGTGTCGTTACTTAGTTTTTTCATCATGCCGGCCATATAGCCCACTTCACGACCGCCTACACCAATATCACCTGCAGGGATATCTGTGTTCGCACCCAGGTGACGATATAGCTCGATCATTAAAGCTTGGCAGAAACGCATGATTTCGCCTTCTGATTTGCCTTTAGGGTCAAAATCAGAACCGCCTTTACCACCACCCATAGGAAGTGTGGTTAAAGCATTTTTAAATGTTTGCTCAAAGCCTAAGAATTTTAGGATTGAAAGATTCACTGAAGGGTGGAAACGCATACCACCTTTAAATGGACCGATCGCTGAGTTGTATTGTACGCGGAACGCACGGTTTACCTGAGTTTGACCTTGGTCATCTACCCAAGAAACTCGGAACTGGATCGCACGTTCTGGCTCAACTAGACGTTCTAGCAAACCATGTGCTGCGTATTGTGGATTCTTTTGAATGAATGGCCACAAACTGGTCATCACTTCTTCGACAGCTTGAAGAAATTCTGGTTGGTGTGCATCACGTGATTTTACGTAATCTAGGAACTCATTAAGTGTGTTGTATTTCAACGCTTAATCCTCAGCAGAAAATGGATCAAAATTGGTCAAATTTACAATCAATGTTAAATTTTGGCGCAAAATATTAAATATCTTTTGTAACTAATCTACAATACTTTTTTTGAAAATACTTTAAAATTAATTTGATAACAAATATTTATATTGATTATGAATATTTTTTCTATGTCAGGAAATGCCAATTGAATCAAGGCTTAGATTCAGATCTATGCTTAATAATAAGGCATAACTTGACCCTTAATTGCGCACGACTTAGGAGTTTAAAAATATGTTAAAATGCATAACTCGACATATTTTGTTTCACTTACTGCAAAGCTCAGCATGAGCAGCTCTGGTTATTCATGAATTCGCCAATTTCTCTGGTCCAATCGATTGATGCTTTACTCCCTCAAACCCAATGTGGACTCTGTGGTCATCGTGACGGATGTTTACCTTATGCCCAGTCGATTGCTGAGGGTGAAAATGCCAATAAATGTGTGCCAGGCGGACAGCCTGTTGCCGATGCTTTGGCTGCATTATTAAATCGTCCTGAACTTGTGGCAGAAGAAAGTGTCTGGCCCATTCAAGCCGACGGTCGCCCGCAGCGCATCAAAGCCGTAATTCGTGAAGATGAATGTATAGGCTGTACCAAATGTATTAGCGCCTGCCCGGTCGATGCGATTATTGGCGCCGGCAAACTGATGCATACAATTCTGACCGATCTGTGTACTGGCTGCGAACTGTGCATTCCACCGTGTCCGGTTGACTGTATCGATCTGGTCGAAGACCCACAGCCTTTGCCGACTGAAGCACAGCGTATTGCTGAGCAGGACGATTTACGTCAGCGCTATTATGCGCATATCCAGCGTGAAGAAAAACGCCGTACTGACCGCAAGGGCCCAGTCGTCCGTGCAGAAATCAATACTGCCCTGTTTGCCCAGTTCTCTGCTTTAAATGAGCAGCTTCCTGTGATTGAAGTTGTGAATAAGCCGGCGAATACTCCGATTACGCTAGATTCTAAAACCACGATTGAACTGGCAAAACTACGCACCCAAATTAAAAAGCTGGAAAAACAGCTTTCGGTTCGTGAAGATGCCAGCAAACGCCTGCAACTGACAGAATTAGCTGAAAAATTACAGACCTTACAGGGATAAGTACATGACCACTGCGAGCACAAAACCTGTAAAAAACATGACCAAAAAACAGATTCAGACCTTTTTTGAACGCCTGCGTGAACAGCGCCCCAATCCGAAAACCGAACTGAATTATGCCAATCCCTTTGAATTACTGGTCGCCGTGACTCTGTCTGCCCAAGCCACCGATGTCAGCGTGAATAAGGCCACGGACAAACTGTTTCCAGTCGCCAATACACCGGAAACGATTTATGCGCTTGGTGTGGATGGTTTAAAGGAATATATCAAGACTATTGGTTTATATAACTCAAAAGCAGTTAACGTAATTAAAGCCTGTGAGATGCTGATTCAGAAGCACAACAGCGTGGTACCGGATAATCGTGCGGATCTGGAAGCCTTGCCGGGTGTGGGACGCAAAACGGCCAATGTGGTGCTGAATACTGCCTTTGGTCAACCGACCATGGCGGTGGATACACATATTTTCCGGGTTGGTAACCGTACCGGATTGGCTACAGGTAAAAATGTGCTTGAAGTTGAGCATCGACTGGTCAAAGTGATTCCGAAAGAATTTATCATTGATTCTCATCACTGGCTGATTTTACATGGCCGTTATTGCTGTATTGCCCGTAAACCGAAATGTCATGAATGTGTGGTCGCCGATGTGTGTAACTGGCCTGATCGTTTTGAATTTGGTGCAGCGCGCGCAATTGCAGTGAAGAATATCGCTATTTCTGAATAGAATTGCAGAACTAAACTAAGACCGAAAAAAAGGTGATCAATACCTCACCTTTTCTACAATTTTCAACATACCGCTTTTATTTAAAACTGGACTCAGCTTCCACTAAAGCATGCCGAATTATTTATTCTGATCGTGTTCAGCCTGTTCCTGTTCTTTTTTGCGCTGTTCAAGCTCCGCCTGCAATTTCGGGTGCAACTGGCGTTGTGGATGCTTGGCTGCATTTTCTGCACGTTCTTCCTGACGTACTTTATTCAGTATTTTAAAACTCATATAGAACAGACCCACCAACACTGCCAGAAATATAATCATTAACACCAACACGCCAAATTTCATAGCCACAGCACCTGTTCAAATACGCAATAAAAAAGAGCCCTAATATGACTTAGGGCTCTTCGATTGTCAAAATCATCGTTAGCCGATTATTTTGCTTGATCCAGAATCGCGAAAAGCTCAGTCTGAACCTGATCGATTGGACGCAGACCGTTTAACTTGTTGTAAGTCGGTGCATTTTCACCTGATGCTGCACGGCCTTGGTAGAAGCCCACCAGTTGCTCAGTTTCAGTATGGTAAGAACCTAAACGTTTACGAATTGTCGCTTCCAGATCATCTGGACGCTGAACCAGATCTTCACCCGTTTCGTCATCTTTACCTTCCACTTTTGGCGGGTTGTAAACGATGTGATACACACGGCCAGATGCCGGGTGCTGACGACGGCCAGAAAGACGTTGTACGATCTCTTCATCTGGAACATCGATTTCAATCACGTGATCGATGTTGATACCTTCGTTTTCTAAAGCTTCTGCTTGAGGAATGGTACGCGGGAAACCATCAAAAATACAGCCATTTACACAATCAGGTTGCGCAATACGCTCTTTGACCAGACCAATGATCAACTCATCAGAAACCAAACCGCCATTGTCCATGACACTTTTAGCTTGTAGACCTAATTCAGTTCCTTCACGAATTGCAGCACGGAGCATATCACCGGTTGAAATTTGTGGGATATTGTAGCGCTTACAGATCAACTGAGCTTGTGTACCTTTACCTGCTCCAGGTGGTCCGAGTAAGATAATGCGCATATATAAACATCCTCATTTAAACAATATGTATGACGCCACGACCACAATCGCCCGATTGTGTCCCCCGGCATCTCATTATAAGAAAGCCACAAACAAATGGATTAAACCCGCGACAAAACCGGTTACCCCACCCAATAAAATCAGAATCCATTCATCTTCCTGAAATGCAGGACGTAAAAGATTCTGAAACTCCTTCGGAGTCAACTCGCGTATGCGGTCTCTAAACATTTGATAGATTTTCTGTGCACGGCTCGCATTAAATGCTGGGTCGCATACAGGCACCATCGTAATTTCAATCGAGCGATCGATCAAGTCCGTCTTGAGTTTTGCATACTCTTTTGGCCCTAAAGACAGCTGTAAAGAGGTCCGAACCAGGGGTGTTTCCATAATTTCATTAATATGACGTTTGACAATGCGGCGGGTTTTGTCTTTTTTCCCGCCATACATCATCTCGGTCATGATCGATTTTAACGTAATCAGATCTTCTGTGACTACACTTGCGAAAACATCAGAGACTTCATCCTGACGTTTCATAAATGCGCCTTGTATGTTATAGGTGCCAATACGCGGAATGACAGGTTTAATCCATGGAAACTTGCGACTTGTGGTACGGCTAAAGAATTGCGGGTACTTTACCGGGTGCGGATAGAGCGGGTTGAATACCATCCAGATTGCAATCCAGTTGGTCAAAAAGCCCCAGATGGCAGCCCAGAACGGAACAGTCCAGTGCCAAGGCACCACGAACCAGACAATCATCTGGAAAATACCAAAGAACATGCCGATGAGTGCACTGATATGCCAAATAAAATTGATTTCTTTTTGGCCCACTTTCAGAAACATGCGCACCATTAACCGACGGTCACCTTCCATCTGGCTGACCACCATTTCACGCATATCGACAAGTGACTCGACGTTCATGGTCAGCTCGGTCACCAATTCACGCAAAATTGCCGGCATTTGTTTTTGTGCCTGTGCATAAATTCTGCGTTTGATGGCAAAAGGCAGGTTTTCCCAAAGGACTGCATTACGATCCATCATCACTTCATCAATCAGATGTTCCAGTTCGAAACCGACCTGTTCACCAATGATCCGTGCCATATCATCTGGATCCATGGCCTCTAAAAATTCGCGGATGGAACCTAGTTTAGACAAAGTGTTATCGGTAATAATGCCTGAAATACGGCCAGCTTTGCGTGGCACGATCCCCTGCCAGCCGACAGGTACAGGACCGAGATGGACACCCCAAAAATTGATCGGATAAAACACCATTTTCAGTGCCATCCAGACGTGAGCCCACGTTACAAATGCGGTCACCGGAATAATGCTGAGCACGGCCCAAAAATCCGGGCGATTCACAAAGGTTTGCCACAATTCGTTGACGTACTCAAGCATGCATAAGTTCCATATTTAATTTTTTGTTCACAGAATACACATATTTATAAGGTCAAATATTTTGTCTATAAACCGATACTTAAAGTATAGGAAAATTGTAGTCGCGGTTCAGTTTCGGCCACCACACGACCATTTCGATCTTCAAATTTCTCTCCGGCACCAATGCCGACACTAAAACTGCTGATTCGCTCTGAACTCAACAAAACATAGGCCAAATCAATTCCAGCACCTAAGCGGGCCTTGTATTCATTGTCGACGCGTTTGCTTTCAATATGACCCGCATAGCCTCCGACATAATACCCATTTTTATCCTTGCCGGTCAGATGTGCAGGATAACGAAAGCCTACTTGTCCCCCTATCGTTCGATCATCATCCAGAAAAACCCCACCTTTCACATAAGCAATCCCATAAGGATTAACCCATTCAGTATTTAAATGTACCAGCTTCCGGGTAAAACCAGCCCCAACATTAAAGGCTTTTGCCTGAGTAGCTTCTACTTTATCTGCAGTATTATTGATTTGATCATGTGCATAGGCCCCGTTCGCCCACAATGCAAACGCCAACAAAGGGTAAACCTTGTTCATTCCTTCACCATCTTCCTTAATTATAGTTTTTGGTATAGTCCTATTTTTATTCGATTTTACTGTATCAGAATTATCACAACTCTTATATACAGCACTTTACAATTTTCATGTCTGCAAAGTCAAAGCTTAAAGGAACTGATCGTAATGGCAGTTTTTCATTATCAAATCAAGTCCAGTTGCGTTAGAATATTCCACTTTGATTCTTTCCTCCTTTCCTCAGGTCTCAAGTCGATCGCGTATGAAGCAGCACTTTCCTTTAAAAAATGCACAACAAGAAAAGCGCATCTATCGTAGTCGAGTATGGATTTCTGTTGGAATAGTCATCTTTTTTATGCTGCTGCTGGTTAGCCGCTATGCCTATTTACAACTCTTTAATTTCGAGACCTTCAGTACCGCTTCTGACCAAAACCGGATTCGTCTGCAACCTCTGCCTCCAGCGCGCGGTTATATTTATGACCGTAACGGCGTATTGCTGGCCGATAACTACCCGGTTTTTACCGCAACTTTAAGCCGCGCCGATGTGCAGGATATTGACCAGACTTTGGAACGTCTGAAGCCTATTCTGGAGCTGACTGAAGAAGATATTGAACGCTTCCAAAGCCGGATCAAAACAGCACGTAGAACCGAACGGGTTTCGATCAAGCTCAACCTGAATGAAAATGATATTGCCCGTTTTAGCGAGGTCAAATATCAGTTTCCGGGCGTGAATATTGAAACCCAGATGACCCGCTATTATCCGCATGGCGACCTGTTTGCCCATGTGATTGGTTATGTGGGCCGGATTAATGACAAAGAACTCAAAGCCATTGACAAGGATCTGTATGCCGGGACCAACCTGATCGGGAAAATTGGGGTAGAAAAATCCTATGAAGAACTTCTGCATGGGGTGCCAGGAAATGAATCGGTAGAAGCGGATGCTTTTGGTAATGTGCTACGGCATTTGGGCCGTAAGGATCCGGTGCGCGGTAATGATCTGTTCTTGTCACTGGATTATGGTTTGCAGGTGGTGGCTTCAGAGCAACTGGCTGGACGCCGTGGTGCGATTGTGGCGATGAATCCGAAAACTGGGGAAATTCTGGCGCTGGTTTCCAGCCCAAGTTTCAATCCAAATCTGTTTGTGACCGGTATCAGTCATAAAGATTATAGTGATCTGCGTGATAATCTGGATCAACCTTTATACAACCGCGCCGTGCAAGGGGTTTATCCTCCTGGTTCAACCATTAAACCGATGTTTGCATTGGGCGGCCTGCATTATGGTCTGGTGGACTGGGATACCACTATTTCTGATCCGGGCTATTTCAGTCTGCCGGGCGATAGTCACCGCTTCCGTGACCATAAAAAATCCGGGCATGGCGCAGTCAACATGCACAAAGCTCAGGTCGTTTCTTGTGATACTTATTTCTATGTCATGTCCTACCGCATGGGCATTGAGAAAATGAACACCTGGATGCGTCAGTTTGGTTTTGGTGAAAAAACCGGCGTGGATTTACCAAGTGAAAGCTCAGGACTGTACCCGAACCCGGAATGGAAGATGCGTACCCGTAACGCCAAATGGTTACGAGGTGAAACTATTTCGGTGAGTATCGGTCAGGGGGCTTTCACTTCAACGCCGTTACAACTGGCCATGGCAACGGCCATTACCGCCAACCATGGCAATAAAGTCATTCCGCATGTGTTACGTGAAAGTCGCGGTGCCAAAACGTTCAAGGTACATAATGGTACCCACGGCAAAATCGATTTTAATGGTCAGGAAGAAGACTGGATCAAGATGCGTGATGCCATGGTCGACGTGATTCAATCTGGTACAGGCCGAGGCATCAAAAGTGGCTTACAATATTCCATTGCAGGTAAAACTGGTACAGCTCAGGTGAAGAGTATTGCTCAAGGCAAGCGTTATAATGAATCCTTATTGACCGACCGTCAGCTGGATCATGGCCTGTTTGTCGGTTTTGCACCTGCTGAAAATCCTGAAATTGCGATTGCGGTCATTCTGGAAAATGGTCGTGGCGGTAGTGCAGCCACTGTGCTGGCTCGTCCGATTTTTGATTACTGGTTGCTGCATAAAGATAAGAAGCCGGTACGCCCGCAAGGTCATCAGCTCAGTGGTGGTCTGATGACAGCCGGAATCAAGCCTGCTGAATTGCCAAGTGGTGCAGGCATGTTGAGTCAAGATGCAGCAACTGTAGCTCCAGCCAATATTCAGCCACCAGATCCTGCCACCAATCCATCTGCAAATGCAGCTGCTCCAGCTGTAGCGCCTCCTGCTCCCACACCGGTAGAACGAGACTAAAATGAAAAACCAACTTCGAATTATTGGGGGTGACTGGAAACGTCGTCAACTACCTTTTGCCAGCATTGAGGGTTTACGCCCGACGCCTGATCGAGTACGCGAAACCCTGTTTAACTGGCTTATGTGGGACGTACAAAATGCACAGGTTTTGGACATTTGTGCAGGATCTGGTGCCTTGGCTTTTGAAGCCTTATCGCGTGGTGCGGCCTCAGTCGTCATGATTGAACCGGATCATACTCAGGCACAATTCCTGACCCAGAATCTTGAACTATTACAAGTCACCAAAGCACGCGCCCAATTGAAAATAGCAACGGCGCAGCAAGCTTTAACCAGCCTGCAAACACAATTTGATCTGGTTTTTCTCGATCCACCGTATAGCCTGAACTTATGGGAAGAGCTGGCATTACAGGCGGATCATCTGGTGAAAAATAATGCTTATATTTATGTGGAAGCAGACCGTGATCTACAGTTGCTTAAATTACCAGCGTCATGGCGACTCATTAAAAATACCAAAGCCGGCACAGTGCGTGCAGGGCTTTATCAAAAAAGTGTTTCTTAAATAAAGTTACAATTAAGACCCATTAAAAAAGGATTCCGCGGTGGAATCCTTTTTTGTCAATAATAGTCAAACTGAAAGATGCGAGAATCATTTTAGTCACGATCACGGCGCCAATCACGGTTGTCACCTCTGTCACGCTTCCAATCCCGATGATCTCTATGCTCCCGATTTTTCCAGTCACGATCCTTGTGGTCTCGATCATAATGTCCGTTGCGATCCCGGTGATCACGAGAACCATCATCCCATGGATCAACCACACAACCAGTTAATGACACTGCCAATACAGAAAGTAAAATCGCTTTTTTAATCATGTCCCTAATCTCTTTACTGCACCCTATCAGTATCAGGCGAGTTCATGGAGACTAAACGAACTCATTGTTGCTCTGTTGTAGTGATTTATGCATTTTTTATGCAGGAATAAAAAACTCATTCCTTATTTTCGCTTTAATATTTTACGCACATTTGAACTTTAATTTGCATAAATACAGCTAACTAAAAGCTTGGCTTTTGCCCTGATCTTTAGAATACTGCTGCCTTTCCTTCTGACCTTACCTTTATGACCTGGCTGTTATTTATTCTTGGTGCAATGGTCGCTGGTTTCGTACAGGGGCTGACCGGTTTTGCCTTTGCCCTGATTGCCATGTCATTCTGGGTCTGGGTATTGGCTCCGCAACTGGCAGCGCCCTTGCTGGTATTTGCTTCCATCTGGAGTCATTTAATTTCACTGACGCAGGAACAGAAGCCACCCATATTATCTAAACAGTGGCTACTGCCTTATTTAGTGGCGGGTCTGATTGGCGTACCGCTCGGCACTTACCTGCTGCACATCATTCAAGCTGATACATTTAAATTAGTTTTGGGCATTTTTCTGGTGCTCTGGTCTCCGCTGATGCTGCTCAATCCACAAATCAAAACCATTCAGCGCTCGGGAAAAATAGCCGACAGTAGTATCGGATTGATGGGTGGAATATTAGGCGGACTTGGTGGTTTTTGTGGAGCCGTCCCTTCAGCATGGGTGATGTTGAAACAACTCCCGAAAGCCCAGCAACGCTATATCTTGAGGCATTTTAATTTTGCAGTTCAGGTCTTCGCACTCGGTACCTATCTATGGCAAGGTATGATCGATCAAAGTCATTTACCCTATATGGCAGTGTTAATAGTTTTTGTCAGTATTCCGGCCATTTTAGGGGCAAAACTCTTCTATAAAATTTCTGAACTGCTGTTTAAACGTATTATCCTAAGTTTGCTGTTCAGCGCCGGCTGTTTTCTTATAGCGTCCCAATTCATTTAAGCCCAATCTCATGCAGAGTTGGTTTACTTTGCCTCAGGCTTGAATCCGCTGACATAACTGCTATGTTAGGGCCAATATTTCGTAATATAGATCATCATTATGCAGATTCGTGATCAGATTGTTCTCGTTACCGGCGGAGCACGTGGCTTGGGCTTGGCGATTACTCAAGCCCTATTGGCAGAAGGTGCTCGCGTCGTCGTCAATTATCATAGCAGTCAGCAAACCGCCGAACAGCTTGTGCAGCAGTATCCCGAGCAGATCTTTATTTATCAGGCCGATGTCACTCAGGCTGATCAGGTACGGACTTTATTTGCTGCGGCAAAAAACCATTTCGGGGAAGCGATTCATGCGGTCGTCAATAATGCGCTGATTCAGTTTGAATTTAATGGGGATGATCGTCCTAAGGTTGAAGATTTGACTTGGGAGACCATGTCACATCAATTCAGTGGTGCAGTACAGGCCGCCCTCAATACCACACAAGCCGCACTAGATGATATGAAGCACGCGGGTTTTGGCCGGATCATCAATATCGGCACAAACTTAGTGCAAAATCCGGTGGTTCCTTATCATGACTATACCGCAGCAAAAGCGGCTTTATTGGCCTTTACCCGCACTACGGCGCAGGATTTGGGACAATATGGTATTAATGTCAATATGCTCTCTGGCGGCCTTTTACAAACCACAGATGCCAGTAAAGCCACACCAGACTTTGTTTTTGATCTAATTGCTCAATCAACTCCTTTACGCCGCGTGATTACACCAGAAGAGTTTGCTGCTGCAATCCTGATGTTTTTATCGCCTTATTCACGTGCCGTGACCGGACAAAACCTGATTGTGGATGGCGGCTTGGTTAAAGGTTAACTGACCAGAGAATAGACCGGGATTTTTAGATTCTATTGTTCTATTTTTTGACCATCTGGTAGATTAAAAAGGTTTTGTGACCGGGTTTTACTTCTACAATACGGTGTTCCCATAAAACCTTTTGTCTATTTTCTATGAAATTTATCACGACATTGCTCAGTACCTTATTGCTGGCAGGTTGTATGTCTAGCGATCTGAAAAAATCGGAACAGCTGCTGCAAAATTTCCAGTGCTCCCAGATCGAGATGTCACAGATGTCGCATACCAGTATGACCGATTATTATCAGCATTCGCTCTATAGCACAAAATCCAAGGCCGAAGCGTATATCGAGCATTATCACCAAGGTGAAAAGTTATTTGATATTCCCTTATCGGAAGTTGTGCAACAGCAATATGAGCTGTATAAAAGTGCCTGTCAAAGCCTCGGTGGAATTTTACCCGCTTCTGAAAACTAAGTAGTATTTGTCTGATATTCTTAATTCTTAGGCAATAAAAAAGCAGGGAAAATACCCTGCTCTTTTTACAACGCAATTTTAATTCTGATAATAACGCTGATCGACACTGAAACATTCAGGGAATTTTGGCTGAATATCTGCATAAAATGCCATGATTTCCGCCATATCTTTTTCATAATCCCCTGTCGGATAAACAATTTTACCTACGCCAGTTTTTTTCTTGGCATAGTCCATATAAGCCAAAGCAATCGGCACACCCGCATTGATCGCAACATGATAAAAACCGGTTTTCCACTGTTCCTGTTTGGCACGCGTTGCTTCTGGTGTGACCAGCATGACCAGTTTGGGATGGGTCTTAAATAAATCCGTCATCACCTGTACCATGCTCGGACGCGGTTCACCCGGCTGCTTAGGTCGACGGTCAATCCCGATTCCGCCCATCGCCCGTACAAAAGGCCCCAATGGAAATTTCATATAACTGTCTTTAATGGTTAAGCGAACATTCACACCTAACGCTTTCAAAGCCAGACGCGCATAGAGTGCATCCCAGTTACTGGTATGAGGAGCAGCAATCATGACACATTGCTCTAAATCTAGTGGCCAGTGATTATCAATTTCCCAACCCATCATGTTCAGACTTTGTTCTGCTAACTTCTCAAACACCTTATGCACCAGTTCTATTCAAATCTGCGCAGATTCTAGCAATCTAAGCAAATATAGATAGTGCAAATTGCACAACAAATAACCAATTAATCTATATTTGTATAATTAGATTTTTCAAATAAAAAATGAATTAAACACTTATACATTTCAACTTAATTTACCCATCAAGCTGCTCTCAGATTTGACTCTCTCGCTCCATCAACGATGATTGTGAAATAAATTCAAGAGCTTATTCACTAAAATGCTCCTAACCTCCTCATTTTGGGATATGGCAAAACATCACGTCTTTTTATACTTCCCTGACATTATAATTTCAGCAAGATTCTGATGAAAAAGACTTTAATTTGTCTTGCTTTAACGGGGTTAATCACGGCATGTGGCGGTTCGGACAATGATTAAGCCATATGAAAATATTCTTCGACAGCACTCAATTAAAAATTTCGGAAGCCCAAAATCCAGATGAAAGTGCAATTTTTACGAAAATTACCCTTCATAATTCGGGAATTATAGGTGCCTGGAGCTCAGGTTCGGGTAAACAATTATTCGTTTTCAAGGCAAATCATACATATACGCTAGTTGATGCTATCGGGCATGATCAAGTCGAAGCTGGAGACACATCTTGTAGTGGAGCGGGAATCGAATATGGTAACTACCAGATCCGAGATAGTAAATTATTTGTAGATTGTTCAGATCATTGATACCAACGGTTGTACAGGTCTTTCCGAGACTCATGCACATTTAGGTTTGTTAGGTACAATTGATGCTATTATCCTCACATTGACGGGAAGTGGCGAAGGTGGTTTTACACTCTCTCGACTCAACTAAAATAAAATCAACTCAGATAATCCCATCAGAAGATGGCGTTATTTTAATCAATATGTTCAAACTGAATCGTACATCCCATTAATAAGTGCATCAGCTCAATTTGTGAGGTGCAGTTGGTCTTTTCATAAATATTTTTAAAATAGGTGCGAACTGAACTTAGGGTAATACCACATTGCTCTGCAATATCTTCCAGCTTATAGCCATTAATTAACAATTCACATAAATCAAACTCTCGCTTTGACAGATGGTAGCACTGCTGTAGATAAGCTCTGGACAGTGAGTAATGCTGGTTCTTGTCGGTCATAAATAATGCAATCTGGTGCTGATCCGCTTGTAAAAGCTGCATATTTCTTAATTTTTTAAACGGCACGATTGTGAGCATTAATTGAGACCCCGTACTATCACTCAGTGCCAAGACTCCACCGACCTCAGCCTGAACCGTTGTAGCATCCAGTAAAGCACTTTCTAACAACTGATCAAGACGTGCCTGCTGAGAAGGATGGGTTTTTAGATGATTATGTCTATCCAGATCCAGACATGAACTTTGCTGAATCATCTGCTGTGCAACAGGATTGGAATAGCTTAAACACAAGTTTTGATCAAGCAGCACAATCCCTGTTTTTAAACCCTCCAATAGCGTATACAAGTTTAAATTATCTTGTTGAATCAAGCTGATTTGTCGGTGAATTTGTAAAGCCCGGCGTAAATGAATACTGATTCGTCGGAGAAAATCCAGCTCTGCCTGTTCAAAAGGCTGCACCTCAGGCGCACGATGGATACCGAGTACGGCCCAGCGATAATGACCTCGATCGAGCAACACGCCTGCCAGATAGCAGACACCTGTTGGCTTTAAACATTTTTCATAAAATACATAATGATCCGTACCGGGCCGCTCTGCATAATGCTGACAATTCTGATTTAGCGCATCCCCCATCTCAATATCATTCCACAAGGGCATATGAAGTTTCATATCAATCACTCTGATACGTTCATCCTGATAGGCAGCCAAACTTTCATTCGGGATATTATACGTGTGAACAAAATCATAGCCTGGATTAAGCTGATCCAGACCGGTAAAGATTGCACTCTTACTTTTAGTGTAGCTCACGATATCTTCGATCACCTCCAGCCACAAAGCTGGCAATAATGCAGCATCATAAATTTTTGCAATAAGATTATTTTCTTGTTCTAATTTCATTGCTGCCTCATTTTTTATAGTTCTTTCTTAATCATAGCGCCAAGCAGCCCTTGGTGAAACGACATAAAATGCCTTTAATATTTTATGAAAATCCCTGAAGTCTATTGATTGATGAATAACTTTGATCTGATTCACCTAATGAATCAAACTTTAACAAGATTGCTCTATTTATCTATACAGACTGCTTTTAATGTAATTAGCTAACAAATAAATCCATAGGATCAAAACAATGAAGAAATTTATATTCACCGCTGCGATGGCAGTCGCTATTTCATCAACGTTGACAGCATGTTCAAAACAGAATGACAATGAGCCAATGAATCATAATGCACCATCCAGCCCAGCGATGACGGAGCAAAATAACCCCGGTACCAATCTGACTCGGGCTGATAGCGCAGAGACCTCATTAGATTGGGCAGGTGAATATGAAGGTGTATTTCCTTGTGCCGACTGTGAAGGCATTAAAGTCGAGTTACAGCTTAATTCAGATAAGACTTATGAACTGAGTGAAGAATATTTAGGGCAAGCTAATAATAATGAATTTGAACTCAAAGGCAGTTTTAGTTTTGATCCTCAGGATCCGTCACTCATCACATTAGATAACAAAGCTGAAAACCGTAAATTCTTTGTTGGCGAAAATTTTATCGAAGCACGTGATGTTGAATCAGGTAAAAAAATTGAGACTAATTTAAATTATAAATTAGTTAAAAAGTCTTCATCATAATTTTGTAAAGAATAAAAAAATCCCCGCTATTGCGGGGATTTTTTTTAAGATCGGATGATCAACATGAATTACATCATGCCGCCCATACCACCCATGCCGCCCATATCAGGCATTGCAGGCTTGTCTTCTGGAATATCTGTGATCATACATTCAGTTGTCAACATTAATGCAGCAACAGAAGCAGCATGCTCAAGTGCAGAACGCGTTACTTTTGCTGGGTCAAGAATACCCATTTCGAGCATATCGCCATAAACACCTGTTGCCGCGTTATAACCGAAGTTGCCTTCGCCATTTTTCACAGCATTGATCACCACTGAAGGCTCATCACCCGCATTCGATACGATTTGACGAAGCGGCGCTTCAATCGCACGACGTAGAATGTTGATACCTACGTTTTGGTCATCATTCGCGCCAGTTACGTTATCCAATACTTTCGCTGCACGTACCAGTGCAACACCACCACCTGCAACCACACCTTCTTCAACCGCAGCACGCGTTGCATGAAGGGCATCGTCTACACGGTCTTTCTTCTCTTTCATTTCAACTTCAGTCGCAGCACCGATTTTGATCACTGCAACACCGCCTGCCAATTTAGCAACACGTTCTTGAAGTTTTTCTTTGTCATATTCAGACGTCGATTCTTCAATTTGCGCACGGATTTGCTGAACACGTTCAGAAATTTGACCTGCATTGCCCGCACCATCCACAATCACTGTGTTTTCTTTAGATACAGTCACTTTATGTGCAGTACCTAAATGTTCAAGTGCAGTTTGATCTAGCTGCATGCCAATTTCTTCAGAAATCACCGTACCGCCAGTCAAGATCGCGATGTCTTGCAGCATCGCTTTACGACGATCACCAAAACCAGGCGCTTTTACTGCACATACTTTGATGATGCCGCGCATGTTGTTGACAACCAAAGTTGCCAACGCTTCGCCTTCAACATCTTCAGCGATGATCAAAAGCGGTTTACCAGTTTTTGCAACAGCTTCAAGCACTGTGATCAACTCACGAATGTTGCTGATTTTTTTGTCAACCAGAAGAATGAACGGATTTTCAAGCTCCGCAGTTAACGTGTCTTGCTTGTTTGCGAAGTATGGCGAGATGTAACCGCGGTCAAACTGCATACCCTCTACCACATCTAGAGAATCTTCAAAGCCTGAACCTTCTTCTACAGTGATGACGCCTTCTTTGCCCACTTTTTCCATTGCTTGCGCAATCAGTTTACCTACAGTGGTGTCAGAGTTTGCAGAGATCGAACCGACTTGTTCAATCGCTTTAGAATCAGACGCAGGTTGAGCAGTTGCTTTAATTTCAGCAACCAAAGATTTAACAGCGATATCGATACCGCGTTTCAAGTCCATTGGGTTCATACCCGCTGTAACGGACTTGATGCCTTCGTTCAAAATTGCTTGAGCCAATACAGTTGCAGTGGTTGTACCGTCACCTGCGATGTCATTGGTTTTTGAAGAAACTTCTCGAACCAGCTGAGCACCCATATTTTCGAATTTATCTTTTAGGGTGATTTCTTTGGCAACCGTTACACCATCTTTGGTGATGTGTGGCGCACCGAAAGAACGGTCGATCACAACGTTACGGCCTTTAGGACCTAGTGTTACTTTCACTGCATCTGCAAGGATATTCACACCAGCAATCATTTTGCTGCGCGCTGAATCACCAAATTTTACGTCTTTAGCTGACATTTTTGACTCCAAATACTTTTAATATCTTTTAAATTCTGATGAACATAAGACGACTTTAAACGGAAATTAAGCAAATACCGCTAAAATGTCAGATTCTTTCATAATAAGAAGTTCTTCGCCGTCAACTTTCACAGTTGTACCCGCATACGTACCGAACAATACTTTATCGCCAACTTTTACATCTAGCGCACGTACACCATTGTCAGTGATTTGACCATTACCTACAGCAATGATTTCACCTTGAGCTGGTTTTTCTGCAGCAGAACCAGGAAGTAAAATACCGCCAGCTGTTTTAGTTTCTTCTTCAACACGACGAATAACAACGCGGTCATGTAATGGACGAATGTTGCTCATATTTAACTCCATCAGACTAAGTCTTTTTTAGGTCACTGATGACGACTTAATTATTCCATGGGTCATCATCAAAAATTTTTGATGTCACTTTTATGGAGATGGAATAAAACGCTTCAAGGGCAAAAATGAAAAAAAATTGCTTTTTTTTAACGAATACTGATTTTTCGTCTATTTATTCAACATATCAGGCTTTAACAGAAAGGACTGGGTCACATCATCGAATAAATACTGGGAAATTTTTCCTGATGCATCAATCAGATTAAAACTATTTGGCTCTTTTTTATGTAGCCGATGCGAGGCTGAAGTACCTGCATGTACATCATAAACAGGATGATCTGCCCCCAACTCAAAGATCAGGTTCAAATCATAAACCGCAGGTTGATGCAGATGTCCATGCAAGACTGCAAACAGGCCATGTGCTGCCCAAGCCTCTAAAGCAATTTTGGCCATCAATGGACTATCCTTAAAACCGCGCTTATTTTGAAAAGGCACATAGAACGGTTGATGGCTGACAATAATTTTTAATTTGGAAGAAGGCGCTTGGCCTAATTTCCGATCAATACGCTGAATCTGCTCAAGCGATAAATGCCCTTTGGTGTGATAGCGGCGCCGGATTGAGTTCACCCCCACCAGATAAAAGTTGTCTGTTTCAAGTGTGGGTTCAAGTTCACCAAAAAAAAGCTGATAACGGGTAAATGGATTGAACAGCCGATTCCATAAATGATAGAGCGGAATATCATGATTACCCGGAATTACCAGATAAGGTGTCTCAAGCTGATCTAAAAACCGTTTACAGGCCAAAAACTGGCTTAAACGTGCGCGTTGGGTCAGATCACCACTGACGACGACCGCTTCCAGAGGATGAGTCTGACAGAACTGTCGAATTGCCTCTAAACACTCGGGTTTTTCTGTCCCAAAATGCAGATCAGACAGATGCAGGATCATGCGGCACCCTTACACTCAGGCTGTTTTTTAAAACAGAAATATTGAGGGGCGGCGCCATTTCTACGATTTCGCCATCAATCGCCACCATCAATTTCTTGGATCTAGATTCGATACGGACTTGATCGGCAGCAAAACTGTAAACATCCGAAGCCTGATCAATCTTGCCACGAACCAACTGATACACAAGCTTAAATAAAGTTAGCTTATCACTTTTAGAAACCACCACTCCTGCGACTTTACCCTGCTCTGCTGCTTTGGCAATCTGCATTTTCATATCTGCCAGTTGCAAGGGATTGTTGCCAAAAAAGATCAGCGGTGTTTTTACCGGATATTTCTTGTGATCTACCCAGATTTCCAGTTTCAGTTCCTTACGGTCGCGAATCAGCACATCCAGTGCGGAAGTATAGGCATGTAACGGCAATCGACCAAACCGCCGGTTATAATCTTCACGTTTTTTGATAAATAAGGGATACAGACCCAAACTGGCATTATTCAGATAAATATCCTGATTAATTTGGGCTACATTGATACGTTTAGATTGTCCCGTGGCAATCACTTTAGCGGCTTCAATTAAATCCAAGGGAATATCTAATAATCTGGCTACATAATTAAAAGTACCCAAGGGTAAAATTCCAACAGAAATTTGCGTATTCAATAAATGTTTGGCGACTGTATTTAAAGTACCATCCCCACCTGCTGCCACCACGATACCTGCTTCATCCGACGCTAAATGTCGTGTCAACACCTCCGCCATAACGTGATCAAATTGCTGTGAATCATTGATTTCATAAGCTTTAGTCTGATAACCTTGCGCTGAAAATATTTCAGTCAGTTGTTCATAGATCCCTTCTGGCCCTTGTATGCGAAAACCAGCATTATGATTATAAATAAGCGATAAGGGTTTAGATTGATTAGACATTTTTCGCACAACTTTATGAAGCCTATTGGCATTTTGTCCAATTCATAGACAATTAACAGTAGCTTTATGTAAAATTCAAATGGCAACCATTTATTTAATCAATAACGAATATGAGACGTGCTATAAAATTAATAAACTGATTTTATTAATAATTTTTAAAATAAATACTATTCATAATTAAAATAAATAACCAAGACAATTCAAATATTTAGTTTTATCTTATTGTTTTCATTATATTTACAAATAAAATAGCATTATATGCCAAAAGAAATCTAGTGCTTCTTTGGTCTTATTTTTTTTATCATTTTATGCTTTAATACAGCCACTTTTTTTCATATATCATCCGGGCAACATTTTTATTGCTCGGATTGTACTTTGTACATCCTTTTTGTACACATTTGAGATAGGCCTCACCATGACCCAAGTGAACGCACCAGAATTCGTTCGTCACCCTAAGCTTATTGCTTGGGTGGAAGAGATTGCTAAATTAACAAAACCAGCAAAAATTGAATGGTGTGACGGTAGCGCAGAAGAATATCAACGTTATATCGACTTGATGATCGCTAACGGCACAATGCAAGCACTGAATCAAGAAACTCATCCTGGTTCTTATCTTGCGAATTCTGATCCTTCTGACGTTGCTCGTGTTGAAGGTCGTACTTACATTTGCTCTGAAAACAAAGAAGACGCTGGCGCAACCAACAACTGGGAAGCACCTGCTGAAATGCGTGCTCGCCTCAACGGTTTGTTTGACGGTTCTATGAAAGGTCGTACTTTGTACGTTGTGCCTTTCTCTATGGGTCCTTTAGGTTCTCATATTGCACACATCGGTATCGAATTAACAGATTCTCCTTACGTTGCTGTAAGCATGTCTAAAATGGCTCGTATGGGTAAAGCTGTTTATGACGTTCTGGGTACTGATGGCGAATACGTTCCATGTGTTCACACAGTTGGTGCTCCGCTTGCTGAAGGTGAAAAAGATGTTGCATGGCCTTGCAACAAAGAAAAATACATCGTGCATTATCCAGAAACACGTGAGATCTGGTCTTACGGTTCAGGTTATGGCGGTAACGCACTGTTGGGTAAAAAATGCCTGGCTTTACGTATTGCATCATTCATGGGTCGTCAACAAGGCTGGTTAGCTGAACACATGCTGATCCTTGGCGTGACCAACCCGCAAGGCGAAAAACACTACATCGCAGCTGCATTCCCATCTGCGTGTGGTAAAACCAACTTCGCAATGCTGATTCCACCAGCGGGCTACGAAGGCTGGAAGATTGAAACTGTAGGTGATGATATTGCTTGGATCAAACCAGGTGAAGACGGTCGTCTCTATGCAATCAACCCTGAAGCCGGTTTCTTCGGTGTAGCACCAGGTACAAATACCAAAACCAACCCGAACTGTATGGCAACCATGCACAAAGACGTTATTTATACCAACGTTGCTGTGACTGACAACGGTGAAGTTTGGTGGGAAGGCCTGACTAAAGAAGCACCTGCTAACCTGACAAACTGGAAAGGCCAACCACATACTGGCGAAGAAAAAGCGGCGCATCCAAATGCTCGCTTCACTGTTGCTGCTGGTCAATGTCCTTCGATCGACGCTGACTGGGAAAATCCAGCCGGTGTTCCGATTTCTGCGTTCATCTTCGGTGGTCGCCGTGCGGACACAGTGCCTCTAATTTCAGAAGCATTTGACTGGGTTGACGGTGTTTATAAAGCTGCAACTATGGGTTCTGAAACTACTGCTGCTGCTGTTGGTCAACAAGGTATCGTTCGTCGTGACCCGTTTGCGATGCTTCCTTTTGCTGGCTACAACATGGCAGATTACTTCGCGCACTGGTTAGAAATGGGTGAGCAAGTTGCTAAGAAAGCTGAAGCTGCTGGCAACAAACTTCCTGGTATCTATAACGTGAACTGGTTCCGTCGTGATGCTGAAGGCAACTTCGTATGGCCTGGTTTCGGTCAGAACATGCGTGTTCTTGAATGGATCATTGACCGTTGTGAAGGTCGTGCAACTGCTGTTGATACCCCAATCGGCCGTGTTCCAACTTATGAACAGTTGAACTGGACTGGTTCAGACTTCACCAAAGAGCAGTTTGACCTTGTGACTTCTCAAGACAAAGATCAATGGATCAAAGAGCTTGAAAGCCACACTGAATTGTTCGACAAACTGGGTGAGCGTTTGCCAGAAGCGTTGAAACAACGTCAAGCAGAATTGATCACTGCGGTTAAATCTGCTTAATTGCAGTTTTAGCTAAAGGTGTAAATAAAGAAGGTCGCGAAAGCGGCCTTTTTTATTCAATAGATAAACAATTGATCACAATTGACCAGTCCGGCAGTTTGAACAAACTATGGCATACTTAGCCCAAGACATCAGGAAGTATAAATATGAAAAAAACAACAGTAATTTTAGCTTTGGCTGCAAGCGGTTTTGTGGTGAGTGCATGTCAGACTGCTCCACAACAATTTAACGGTCAAAGCGGTTATGAAATTCTGGAGCGCTCAGGCAATACTGCGACTCTGAGCTATACGCTTTCAGGACGGCCCAATCAGGATGAAAGAAGATTACAAGCCGCCTGCCAGCAAGCTCTGGGCGGTTCAAAAACATATAATATCCAGATTATCAGCAGCAATGAAATTTCCAATCCAACTGTGCAGCAAGAACATTATAGCCGCCAACTGGGTAATAGCCGTACCCAAATCAGCTTGAGCAATACGCCTGATTTATATAATAGTGAAAACCCTGGTGCGCGCGAAGCCTTAGATGCCCGTCCAACCACACTACGTGTTATTCGCTACACTTGTTCTTAGTTGTTCATTTTTCATTAAGAGTGGACAATAAAAAAGGGCTGACTGCCCTTTTTTTATTTTTAAAAATTTAAAGCGTTTTATAAAAACTGACATTACGGAATTCTGGTGATTCATCCAGATCGGGCCAGGTCGTTGCACTCCGTTCATCCAGCTTTTCATATTTTGGATGACTAAAATTTTTTACGCGGCTGTCCGCCACCCAGACTTGTGGGGAAAATTTTAAAAACTCATCCAGGAAGAAACGGTTGCACTGATCATAAAGTACATCAGCAGCCAATAAAATATCGACTTGCTCGGCTTTATATAAATCATCTAGATATTCTAATTCAACGCCATTGAGTTCTGCGTTGGCACGACAAGCATCCAGACTGACTTTGTCAATATCACAACAAATCACCCGTTTTGCCCCTGCCATTTTCGCTGCAATCGCAACCACACCTGAACCCGCGCCAAAATCCAGCACCACTTTATCTTTCACATGATGCGGCTCAGCTAGCAACCACTGTGCCATGGCCAAGCCTGAGGCCCAGCAGAAAATCCAGTACGGCGTATCATTCCAGATCCGGTGGATGACTTCATCATCGAGTTTATCGGTGGGAAATACTGGTGGAATCAGCCACAACGAGATGGGTGTATCCGGCAATTGCTGTGCATGCAGTTCACAATGTGGAATCACATCATGCAAAGCGTTTAATAGATGTTCAGGGGCTTTTGGCAATTGAAAGGTGCAGCTCATTGGGTTTTTATTCTTTATGTATTTCAGCAAAAATCTGATGTTAGAGGTTTTACCCTCATCCCAACCTTCTCCCTGAGCCGTATACGGCGCAAGAGAAGGAGTATCCATTATTTTTACAATGAATTTTCCCTCTCCTGAGCAAGATTTAAAGCACTGCTTTTAAATCTAGCGCAAGTGGAGGGTTAGGGAGGATTTGATTAACCCAAAGCCTTCTCAGCCGCTTCTACGGTTTGACGAATCAAAGTAGTAATGGTCATTGGACCGACACCGCCTGGCACTGGTGTGTAAGCAGAAGCAACTTCTTCGATACCTTGTAATTGAATATCACCTACACCGCCGCCTTCACGTGGGTGGAAGCCCGCATCAACGACCACTGCACCTGGCTTAATCCAGTCTTTCTGAATCAGTTCAGCTTTACCAACTGCGCCCACAATAATGTCTGCCTGCTTCACGAATTCAGCCAGGTTTTGTGTGCGTGAGTGGCAGGTGGTTACGGTTGCATTGGCTTCTAGCAGCATCGCCGACATTGGTTTACCCAGAATAGCCGAACGACCAACCACCACCGCATGTTTACCCGCGATTTCAATGTTGTTTTCTTTCAAAATCGTCATGATCCCGGCAGGCGTCGCTGAACCATAGGCAGCTTCGCCCATCGCCATACGCCCGTAACCCAGGCAAGTGACACCATCGACATCTTTTTCAAGCGAGATCGCATCGAAACATGCACGCTCATCAATTTGCGCAGGAACCGGATGCTGAAGCAGAATACCATGTACATCTGGATTGGCATTTAACTTTTCAATTTCTGCAAGAAGTTGTTTAGTTGTGGTTTCTGTTGGAAGCTCAACTTTCAATGAATCCATACCAACACGGCGACAAGCATTGCCTTTCATACGCACATAAGTTGCAGATGCACCATCGTCACCTACCAAAATCGTCGCAAGAATTGGAGTACGACCTGATTTTGCTTTCAGCGCTTCTACGCGAGTAAACAAGTCAGCTTCAATTTGCTTCGCCAATGCACGACCGTCTAGAACTAATGCCACGGCATTTCTCCCAAGTGTTGATATGAATCAATTTTGCACATTCTACATGAATAATTTAAATATTTTCCGCCAGATGCTGTTTTTATGCGCATACAAATGAATATGCTATTGTTTTTTTTTCAGGGCTTGATAATATACGCATCAACAAGACGTGGCGGGGTGGCAGAGTGGTCATGCAGCGGACTGCAACTCCGTGGACGCCGGTTCGATTCCGACCTCCGCCTCCATCTTGTTAAAGCCCGAGTGGTGAAATCGGTAGACACAGGGGATTTAAAATCCCCCGCCCACAAAGCGTGCCAGTTCGAGTCTGGCCTCGGGCACCATTTTAATCCTTGTTAAAATGGTGCAATAAAATCTCCAGCATTAAGCTGGTTTTTTTATGTCTGAAATTTAGAAAATAAGTTAAATCATCAATCCAGTCATCTTATACAGACGTGCGATTTTATCCTGCAGAACGTAAATAACGTTCTAAATCTTGCTCCAGTTTCTGCTGAAAATGTACAGGCTCAGTAATCTTGATGTGGGGCATCCAGTAACGCACCAAAGGTAAAAGCTGCATTTCATGGCGAATCTGACAACTGATTAACAACTCTCCCGATGCTGACTCTTGCTCAATCTGTTGTTCCGGAAATAAACGACGCTCTTTAAAAAACATGGCGACTTCTGGCTGAATTTTTACCCAGACTTGTTGTTTCTGCTGCCCAAACCAGATCCCTTCTTCATCCTCCAGAATTTTTAATATTTCAGCCTCATGTTCAAAGGGCTTCAGATCAAGCAACAATTCAACTTGCTGAATCTGACTGAGACGGTAGGTGCCTAGTTTTCCCTGATCTATACCCGCCAGATACCAAATGCCATGATGATGGATTAAACGATAAGGCTGGATATTTCTGGATTCTTCACGATAACGTAAATGAATATAATAACGCTTATGAATAGCAGCGGCTAAAGTTTTAAAATGCTCAGCAAACTGTTTGGTGTCTTCAAAATGATAGCCTTTTGCAGAAAACACCAGATTGGCACGATCATCTAACAATTCACGTAAAAACGACATATCCAACGCCGGATAAAGCTCACTGATCCCGGAAAGTTGAGCAAAGTTTTGAATATCTTGTAGCTTAAACCGTCCCAAATAAGAGGTATCCAGATAATATCTTTTTTGTTCATCCTGAAGTAAAGGCAAGTAAGAGCTTAGCCGATCGAAATCACGCTCTATGGTGCGGGTGCTGACCTGGAATTCTGCAGCCAATTCGGTAGCCCGAAGTTGATATCCGACATTTAATTTGGTCAAAATTCTGGCTAAACGCTCTGCAAGACGTTCATGTGTTGAAGCTTGACGCTTCATAAATCCCCACTTAATACACTGTTATGTACTTACTTATAGCTAAATATTTGATTAATTATACTCAATCTCAATAAGTGAGTAATATTAGGACAAAGTCTAAGGCATTTATCTATATAAAGTCCTCGTTATCTATTGACTATAAAAATATAACTGCTTATTTAGATTTTCTGGATCGTTTTTGACCTGAATGACTATTCTGGGTGGTTAATCTTTCCACATAGCGCTCCAGATGCAACATCGCACCATATAATTCATGTAGTTTTGCCCAAGTGATTGTCCCGCGTATAATCATTTTATGAATACGCCCTAACGCTTTTGAACCATGTTTAGGACTATAAGGTGCTGAAATAATTTTCATATATTTTTCCATCTCATATTCATGTGAATGTTGAATCTTTTAGTCGGAATTATCTATGAGTGCAATTTACCTATCATTCTTGACAGGTTGTGTCGCATAGTTGTTATTTTTTAACTTTTATTCAAAATAATATACATTTTTTATTGTTAAATTTTTATTTAAAACCAAAAAAATACCAGTGAAATCACTGGTATTTTTTGACTCGATCACATTCGATCAAATTACTTCAACCACCACTTTACCGACATGCTCCCCGGTATCCATGGCTGCATGTGCATCTTGGATTTGATCAAACTTGAAAGTTTTATAAATCATAGGCAGACATTCACCTTTCGCCCATAACGGTGCCACTTGTTCTTTGAGACCTTGTGCAATTTCAGCTTTTTCAGCCCTAGTACGTGCACGCATGGTCGAACCCGTAATGGTCAGACGTTTCATCATGATAGGACCTAAATTAACCTCTTTGGCTTTACGACCGCCCAAAAAGGCGATATACACCAGACGTCCATCACGACGCAGCAAATTCAGGTTCCGCTCTAAATATGGCCCACCCACCATATCCAGAATGACATCGACCCCGCCATTGTCAGTTGCTTCATTAATCACTTGCTCAAAGTCTTGCGTCTTATAGTTAATCGCATAAGTTAACTCTGAAATAGCTGCAACCTTGTCATCCGTACCGACAGTCGCAAAGCTTTTGATTCCGAGTGCTTTACATAACATTAAAGCAGTAGTGCCAATGCCGCTGCTCCCGCCATGAATCAGCACGGTTTCGCCTGCTTTGGCCTGCCCCATCTGGAACACATTGGCCCACACGGTAAAAAAGGTTTCAGGAATGGCTGCCGCCTGTGTAAAGCTTACACCTTCCGGAATATTCAAGGTCTGGCTTTCTGGTACGACACAATATTCTGCATAACCGCCACCATTGGTCAGGCCACAGACTTTATCACCAACTTTAAACTGGCTTACCTCAGTACCGACTGCAATCACTTCACCCGCGACTTCAAGACCCGGGACTGGTGTTACGCCTTTCGGCATTGGATACAAACCTTGACGTTGCAAAATATCTGGACGGTTAATTCCGAAAGCATGGACTTTCACCAGAACTTCATCTGCTTTGGCTTCGGGGATTGCAACCGTTTCATAAGCTAATTTATCGATATCGCCCGGTTCTGTAATAATGACCTGTTGCATGGTTGCTTGTGACATATATTTCCCTGCTTATTGAATATTCAAGATACTTGGCTTTATTTGAACATAGTTAAGCTGAGGAATGAAGCCAAGTCGGACTTATGTATAATCAAGTCACTATTCAAAAAATTGATAGGAGATGGATATGAGCGAGATCATTGAGTATAACGAGAATAATTACAGTAATTTTGAATGGTTCGAAGGTTTTGCAGTCATTCGCTTTTATGCCGAATGGTGTAAGCCTTGTATTCAGAATTTTCCGGTCTTTAATGAACTGGCAGCGCAATATGCTGAAAGCAAGCCCGAAATCAAATTTGGCAAAGTAAATATCGACCAATCTCCAGTATTAACCTTGCGCTATCATGTTTATGGCCTGCCTTCTACGCTGATTTTTAAAAATGGCACAATCATTAAAAGGATTGCTGGCGCAAAAAGTCTAACGGAGATAAAGACGATTCTATCTCAATCCCTAACTGATTTTTCTGAATAATTGAAGCATACATATCTGAAGATAAACTGTAGAGAAAATTTCGTTTTTACCCATCGATAAAATCCTGACTTGGTAATTAACCACGGCTTTTATACTCTTTGACCATCCGATCACTGACATCTTCCGGATAACACAAAGGTGCATGTCCACCCGCCCGATTATATGCACTACGTTTACCACAGCGACTGCCATTACTGGCCGTATTGTAAGGACATGGACAATTCCCCGGATAACGATCAATCGACTGCTGGATAATTTTTTGCTTAATTGCATCTGTACTGGTCGCCTGTTTAGCATCCACCCCAAAAGCCAAACACAACCCGATTAAAATAAATATTTTTTTCATAAACACCCCTCAATATTTGTATTATATCGAGAAGAAATTTAAGTGAAAGTTCAACATTCACACGGCTGCACATTATTTACATACTTAAAAGCATCCAAATAAAAAACCCGCTTTACAGCGGGTTTTTTAAATCGACTCAGTCTTATAATCGAACCAATTCTACAATTTTATCAGCAAGCTCTTCGACTGCTTCCATAATTAAAGTGGTGTCCGTACCTTCAGCAGTATCGGTAATCACCACCACACCTGTTTCACGAAGCAATGCAACTTGTGTAACATCAAGACCCGCTCTGGCAATTGCCACGATGCCTTGCTGAATCAATAAACTTTCAAGTGCCTGAGCATTTTCCAAAGCTTTTGCCGAGACAGTCAGCGCAGCAGGTTTTTGCCCCAAACGCGCAGCACGCACTTCAGCAGTCACGGGCTCATCATGTGCAGACCATTCAACTGATTCTTCCACCATACCTGCACCAATCGTCACGTTATTTAAACGATCAATAAAGATAAATGAACCGGTATAACGGCTGTCTTGATAACGGTCAAAGACCACGGGCGCATCAAATTCAACAGTCACATTGGCAATCGCATTCAGCTCAAGATTTTCGACCTGAACTTTCTCCAGTGTGTTGACGTTGGTACGGTAATGAATCGCTGTCACTTTTGCAGGAACAGTCTGTGTACCAATCTTAATGTTGTACAGCTTGCCAATCACCAGCGCTTGATCTGCCATCCACACCACAGTCGCTTGAACTGAACGAGAAATATTTGGAACCGCTTGATCGGCACGAATTAATACGTTACCACGTGAAATATCAATTTCATCGTTGAGCGTTAAAGTCACCGCTTGACCTGCAACAGCATGCTCAAGATTGCCATCAAAAGTAACGATTTCTTTTACTGTTGATGATTTACCTGATGGTAAAGCCGTTACGGTATCGCCAACGTTGATATCACCAAGTGCGATCGTGCCGCAGAAACCACGGAAATCGAGGTTTGGACGGTTGACATATTGCACAGGAAAACGAAAATCTGCTTTTGCCGAAGTACGGTTAATTTCTACCGACTCAAGCGTACCCATCAATGTTTCACCGGTGTACCACGGTGTATTGGCGGACTTGTTCACCACGTTATCGCCATTCAATGCAGAAATTGGCGTAAAGATGATGTTCGATGGTTTGCGATCGCCCAACTGCGCAACGAATGCTGCATATTCAGCCTGAATTTCATTAAAGCGGGCTTCAGAGAACTCCACCAGATCCATCTTGTTGATCGCAACAACAATATTTTTAATACCAAGTAAGCTTGCAATAAAGGTATGACGACGGGTTTGAGTTTGCACACCATAACGCGCATCAATCAAGATAATCGCAAGGTCGCAGGTCGATGCACCTGTTGCCATGTTACGGGTGTACTGCTCATGTCCCGGAGTATCGGCAATGATGAACTTACGCTTTTCAGTCGAGAAATAACGATAGGCGACATCAATGGTAATGCCCTGCTCACGTTCTGCCTGCAGACCATCTACCAGAAGTGCCAAGTCAGGTGCATCGCCTGTGGTACCGACTTTTTTCGAGTCACGGGTGACGGCTTGCAATTGATCTTCATAAATCAATTTTGAATCGTAAAGCAGTCGACCAATTAGAGTCGATTTACCATCATCTACGTTACCGCAAGTCAGGAAACGCAACAGGTCTTTATTTTCATGTTGTTTCAAATAGCCCAAAATATCTTGGCTAATCAGTTCTGATTGATGAGACATTGCCCAAAGCTCCACATATTTTTAGAAATCGGTTTTTAATCCCTCTAAATCTCCCTGTATAAAAGGGAGACTTCCTCCACTTTTAAGCCCCTCTTTCTCAAAGAGGGGTTTGGGGAGATTTTTAGGGGGAGATTAAATTAGAAGTAGCCTTCCTGCTTCTTCTTCTCCATCGAGCCTGCTTCATCATGGTCAATCATACGACCCTGACGCTCAGAGCTGGTTGCCAAGAGCATTTCTTGGATAATTTCCGGCAAGGTATCTGCAGTTGATTCAACTGCACCTGTTAATGGATAACAACCTAAAGTACGGAAACGTACCGATTTCATTTGTGGAACTTCACCTTCTTTTAAAGGCATACGTTCGTCATCCACCATAATAAGTGTACCGCTACGCTCAACCACAGGACGTTCTGCAGCCAGGTAAAGTGGCACAAGTGGAATGCTTTCCAAATAGATGTATTGCCAGATATCCAACTCGGTCCAGTTTGATAACGGGAATACACGAATACTTTCACCTTGATTTACTTTACCGTTGTAAAGGTTCCAAAGTTCAGGGCGTTGGTTTTTGGGATCCCAACGATGTTTATCATCACGGAATGAATAGACACGTTCTTTGGCACGAGATTTTTCTTCATCACGGCGCGCACCACCAAAAGCAGCATCAAACTTGTATTTATTTAAGGCTTGTTTTAAACCTTGGGTCTTCATGATGTCAGTATATTTTGAACTACCATGATCGAAAGGATTGATGCCTGCCTCGACTCCTTCTTTGTTTTGATGCACGATCAAATCAAAACCATGTTTTTTTGCCATGTTGTCACGGAAAGCAATCATGTCTTTAAATTTCCAACCCGTGTCTACATGCAGTAGCGGGAATGGAAGTTTGGCTGGATAAAATGCTTTCAGTGCAAGATGCAGCATGACTGCTGAATCTTTACCAATGGAATAAAGCATGACTGGATTTTCAAATTCAGCTGCTACTTCACGGATAATATGAATACTCTCAGCTTCAAGCTGTTTGAGATGAGTAAGTCTTTCCTCATTTAACGACATGGACAACACCAGCTTAGAAAAACGTGTACTTATGACACTTTTGAAAATTTATATTCATTATAGTGATTTACTTATCTTAGCCATTGCTTGTTTTATGATATTGATATATCAAAAGCTCATATAAAAATTCACTAATAACAAATATCAGTTTTTATGAATCAATAATGAACGTCACCACATCTGACTATTTTTGCTGTACTAATTTTTAAATTCATCCATAAAAGCATAGATAAATAATCTAAAGTAGTGGTTTCCAAGATGCTGAAAAATTAATAGAGTAGGCTAAATTCTCCCTTTGATATATTTTGCTTATGGCTTATAGCGCTTTTGATCTCTCCACTCTAAAAACTCGCCTGGAACAAGCAGAGCTTGCAGGTTACATTTATCAGCATCAACAACACATTTTAGTCTTACAAGAACCTTTCAGTGAAGATGGCAAGCCTTTAAATATCTATTTGCAACATGAACTGACTGCCGACCAGATCGGATTACAGTTTGGTCTGCGTTTGCAAGAAGGTCATTGGGAATTCTTATTGGGTGTGACGTATAGCAACCAAAATGCAGCTTATGAAATCGGTGCAGGTAATCTTAAAGGTGATCAAAAAGCCTTTAACTTACTCTATGCATTTTACAATTACCCTAAAGCATTCTATCTGGTGGCATTGCCTTTAACCAGCAATAGCCAGATGCTGGAGCAGACTTTGGAACAGCAACTTTTCAGTCAGCCGGATCTGCATTTTCTGGATACTGCGATCAAGGTGAACCCGATGGGTGAACAGATCACATGGATAAAAAACTATATTCTGCAACAGACTCTGGATATGAAAGTTCGGATTCAGACTGCCTTACTCTAAGTCTTTAAGAGAGAAATATAGAGATACTAAGACATAGTATCTCTATATTTCTCAGAAAAACCAATCCACATAACCTTAAAATTCATGTAAAACATTGAAGATAATTAATTTTTTAGCAAATCCTAAATGAACTTATAGTTTACTATTAACTTTAATAGTTCAACAATTATTAAATACATAATATATTCAATCCTTGTTTATAAGGTTTTTTGTTATTTTTTTGCATACAAAATTAACAATTACTGCTATCGTTATAGCATCAGAGGCTTCCTTACACTTTTCCTAAAACATAATTATAGAGATAAAAAATGTGGGAACTGTTTACTCATCCGTCAAATATCGTATTTAGTATCAGCCTGAGTCTGATGCTGATGTTTGCTGCACTGGAATGCATATTACTGCTGCTCGGTGGCGGCTCGCAGAATATGTTAGAACAGTTTTTGCCTGAAGACCCCCTGCAACCAGAAATTAATCCAGATCAACATCCCGGCTTTTTCACCAAAGTATTTGACTGGTTATATCTGGGACGTCTGCCTTTATTTATCTGGCTCATCATTTTTCTGACCAGTTATGGCCTGAGTGGCTTATTGATTCAGGGAATATTTGAACGCCTGACCAGCCAGCTCTTCAATGTATGGCTAATTTCCCCAGCCTGTCTGTTTCTGTGTATGCCGATAGTGCGCTGGCTTGCCATGGCTGCCAGCAAGCTTATGCCTCAAGATGAAACTTCTGCCATTTATAGTGACGAGCTTATTGGGCGTACCGCAATCATTATTCTGGGTGATGCCAAAGTCAACTCTCCTGCACAAGCCAAAGTCCGGGATCAGCATGGCCAGACCCATTATGTTTTAGTCGAACCAGAAACCAATCAAATTTTAAATCAAGGTCAGAATGTCGTACTGACCCATAAAACCAAAAATGGCTTTCAAGCCACTGCACTCTAATTTTATTCAGCCAGAACCAAACTGAGACTTTATAACAATGTTAACTTTTGATTTATATAATATTTTAATTATTTCTGGAATTATTTTTGCAGCACTGGTGACCTTCGGTCTCATCATTGCGCGCCTATACCGCCGGTCCAGTAAAGAAATCTCCTTTGTGCGTACCGGTTGGGGTGGTGAAAAAGTGATTTTGGGCGGAGGCGCAATCGTGCTCCCAGTCTTGCATGAAATTATTCAAGTCAATATGAACACTCTGCGTCTTGAAGTGCGCCGTGCAGATGATCAGGCACTGATTACCCGTGACCGTATGCGCGTGGACGTCATGGCCGAATTCTATGTGCGGGTCAAACCTACTGCTGATTCAATTGCAACAGCCGCACAAACGCTCGGGCAAAAGACCATGTCACCGAATGAATTAAAAAATCTGGTCGAAGGCAAATTTGTCGATTCACTGCGTGCAGTAGCAGCAGAAATGGCCATGGAAGAACTGCATGAAAAACGGGTCGACTTTGTACAAAAAGTACAGCAAGTGGTTTCAGAAGATTTGCATAAAAATGGTCTGGAATTGGAAACCGTTTCCCTGACTGGCCTGGATCAAACTGGATTTAAATATTTCAATCCACAAAATGCCTTTGATGCTGAAGGCCTGACCAAGCTCACTGAAACCATTGAAGATCGTCGTCGCAAGCGAAATCATATCGAGCAGGATACCGACCTGGCGATCAAAACTAAAAATCTGGAAGCAGAACAGGCGCGCCTGCAAATCATTCGTGAAGAAGAATATGCCAAGCTGCAACAGGAACGCGAAATTGCCATTCGCCGTGCCGAGCAACTGGCTGAAATTTCTGCTCAGGAAGCCGGTAAAAAACGTGAAGCAGAAGAAGCACAAATTGCTGCTGAACGAGAAGTCGACCTCAAGCGTATTTTAGCGGCCCGTGATGTAGAAAATGAGAATATCCAAAAAGCGCAGCTGATTCAAAAAGCCCAAGTCGAACAAAAGAAAACTATTGAGCTGGCCGAACAGGATCGTGCCATTGCCATTGCAGAAAAATCTCGCGCCGAATCTGAAGCCAAAGCGCAAGCCGATCAGGCACGTGCTCAAGCGGTAAAAGCGGAAGAAGAAGTCATCACTGTACGCCAAATCCAGCAGGCAGAGCGTCAAAAAGCGGTTGAGCTGGTCGCAGCCAAAGAACACGCAGAAAAAGATGCAATTGCGATTACGGTTGCCGCTGAAGCCGGAAAACAAGCCGCAGCAGATGATGCCGAAGCAGTACGTATTGCTGCTGAAGCTGAAGCCGAAAAGGTTCGTCTTAAGGCCAAAGGTGAAGCGGACGCAAAAATTCTACTGGCTCAGGCGATGGAAAAACAGTATCAGGTCGATGCAGAAGGTACCCGTGCAGTCAACGAAGCCAATAATGTGCTGTCACCTGAACAGGTCGAAATGCAGATTCGCCTAGCCATGTTGAAATACTTGCCTGAAATTATCCGGGAAAGTGTTAAACCGATGGAAAATATTGATGACATCAAGATTCTTCAGGTCAATGGCCTGCATGGCAGTCATGCCGGTTCCTGTCAGACAGATGCACATCATGAAAATGGCAATGTTGCCCTGTCAGATCAGGTGGTAAATAGCGCCCTGCGTTATCGCAGCCAAGCACCCTTAATTGACAGCCTAATGAATGAACTTGGTATTCAGGGTGGTGATATTAATGGTATGACCCAGAGTCTGAAGGCTAAAACTTAAAAATAGAATGAGATATAAAAAAGCTCCCAACTGGGAGCTTTTTAGTGCATGTTTAATCTATAAATCAAACCAAACCTTTATCTTTCAATACTTGCAACATGGTTGAACCAAGTTCCGCAGGACTGCGGGTATATGCCATACCCGCACGCTCAAAGGCAGCAAATTTTTCTTCAGCAGTTCCTTTACCACCTGAAATAATTGCACCCGCATGCCCCATACGCTTGCCTTTAGGTGCGGTAACACCTGCAATATAACCGACCACAGGCTTGGTGACATGAGCCTGAATATATTCCGCTGCCTCTTCTTCTGCGGTACCACCAATTTCACCAATCATAATAATGGCTTCAGTCTGAGGATCGTCCTGGAACAGTTTCAAGCAGTCAATCTGGTTCATGCCCGGAATCGGATCTCCCCCGATCCCGATACAAGTAGACTGACCCAGTCCAAGCTTGGTGGTCTGCGCTACGGCTTCATAGGTCAAAGTCCCTGAGCGCGAGATAATTCCAATTTTACCCGGCTGATGAATATGACCCGGCATGATCCCGATCTTACATTCACCCGGCGTAATAATGCCCGGACAGTTTGGCCCGATTAAACGCGTGCCATTACCATTGGTTTCCAGATAACGCTTGGCTTTAAGCATGTCGATGGTCGGTACACCTTCAGTGATCACCACAATTAACTCAATGCCCGAATCAACCGCTTCAACAATAGAATCCAGCACAAATGGTGCAGGAACATAAATCACCGAAGCATCTGCGCCAGTTTCTTTCACCGCTTCGCGCATGGTATTGAATACTGGTAATTCCAGATGGGTTTGACCACCCTTACCCGGTGTTACACCACCGACAACTTTGGTGCCGTAAGCCAAAGCCTGCTCAGAATGAAATGTACCGTTTTTTCCTGTAAAGCCCTGTACCAATACTTTGGTGTCTTTATTCACTAATACGCTCATGATTGATACTCCTTAAGCTTTTACAGCAGCAACGATTTTTTCTGCAGCGTCAGCAAGACCATTTGCAGAAATCAATTTCAAACCTGATTCATCCAGTAATTTTGCACCCAGTTCCGCATTGTTGCCTTCGAGGCGAACAACCACAGGAACGGTCACATTTACTTCCTGAACCGCCGCAATAATTGCTTCTGCAATCATGTCACAACGTACAATTCCACCAAAAATATTAATCAACACACCCTGCACAGAATGATCTGCCAGAATAATTTTAAAAGCTTCAATCACGCGCTCTTTGGTCGCACCACCACCGACATCAAGGAAGTTAGCAGGTTGACCACCATAAAGCTTGATAATATCCATGGTTGCCATCGCAAGACCGGCACCATTCACCATACAGCCAATGTTCCCTTCCAATGCCACATAGTTCAGATCGAATTCAGATGCTTTGAGTTCACGTTCATTTTCCTGAGACTTATCACGTAGCGCAGCCACTTCAGGCAAACGGTACAGTGCATTCGAATCAATCCCGATTTTGGCATCCACACACAGAATATCGCCATTTTCACGTACCGACAGCGGATTGATTTCAAAAAGTGCAAAATCATTGTCTACAAATGCCTGATAAGCAGCAGTCATGACTTTAACAAATTGATTAATTTGGCCATCTTTGAGTTTTAGGGCAAAAGCCACTTCGCGAGCCTGAAATGGCATGAGCCCCACTAAAGGATCAACTTCAACTTTAATAATTTTTTCAGGGGTTTCTTCGGCCACTTTCTCAATTTCAACACCGCCTTCAGTCGATGCCATAAAAGTAATGCGGCGGGTTGAACGATCGACCACCGCACCCAAATAAAGTTCGCGCTCAACAGGATAAACATCCTCAGAGACTAAAATGCTATTTACCGGCTGACCATTGGCATCGGTCTGATAAGTTACCAGGTTTGAACCGATGATCTGGTTGGCATATTCAGCAGCCTCGGTAGCCGATTTAACGACTTTTACACCACCGGCCTTCCCACGACCACCCGCATGCACCTGAGCTTTCAGTACTGCGAACTTTCCACCTAACTGCTCGAAAGCATGTACCGTTTCATCGGCATTGGTGGCAAGTATCCCTTCCTGTACCGGCATACCATATTTTTTTAATAGCGCTTTTGCTTGATACTCATGTAAATTCATTCAATAACCTTTTATTACTTCTTTGCCTTGTTATAAACCCACCAGTACCCAGACGTCCGTCAAAGCAGTACCAGCATTTCTTAAAATCGTTATCTTTATTTTTAGATGATTGTTCCCATAAAAACAACCATGAAATGTAAAAAGAGCGACCTAAGCCGCTCTTTTTTTAATTTTATTTACGTTTGCGTTGAATCGCATGAATCGCACGACCATCGACCGCAAGTGCAGCTTCGTGTACCACTTCAGAGAAAGTTGGATGACCAAAAGTCATCAACTGTAGATCTTCAACTGAAGATACAAACTCAAGTGCAATCATACCTTGGTGTACGATGTCAGACGCAGCAGGTCCAATCACGTGCATACCCAATAGACGATCTGTTTTCGCATCAGCAACAAACTTCACAAAACCAGCATTTTCGCCAGCAGCCATTGCACGGCCGTTTGCAGCAAAACCGAATTGACCGGTTTTCACTTCGTGACCTTTGTCTTTGGCTTGCTGTTCTGTTAAACCAACCCACGCCGCTTCCGGATGGGTATAGATGACAGAAATAATCGTGTCGTAGTTGACTTGAGCGGCATGACCGTGAATACGTTCAACGGCCATTACGCCTTCTTCCATGGCTTTATGCGCAAGCATAGGACCACGAACCAAGTCACCAATTGCGTATACGCCGTCCACAGACGTTGCACACCAATCGTTCACTTCAACCAGACCACGCTCAGTCAGTTTAATGCCGCAATCATCCGCCAATAAACCTTCAGCATAAGCACGACGGCCTACACATACGATTAACTTGTCGAAAGTTTGAGTCTTGTCTTCACCGCCCTGAGTGTACTTCACAGTCACTTCAGAACCGTTCACTTCAGTACCAGAAACTTTCGCACCAACGCGAATATCAAGACCTTGCTTAGTCAACAGTTTTTGGTAGTCTTTTGCCAAGGCTTTATCAGCCATTGGTAAGAATGCATCCATTGCTTCAAATACAACAACTTCAGCACCCAGACGACGCCAAACTGAACCTAATTCAAGACCGATAACGCCCGCACCAATTACGCCTAATCGTTTCGGTACTTCTTGGAATTCAAGTGCGCCAGTTGAGTCAACAATAATGTTTTGATCAACAGGTGCAGATGGGATATTGATTGGCACAGAACCAGTCGCAAGAATCACGTATTTTGGTTCTAAAATTTGAGTTTCGCCTTCATGAGAAACGAACTCAACTTTTTTACCGGCAAGTAATTTACCTGTACCTTTTAACCATTCGATGCCGTTGCCTTTCAGCAAGCCATCAATACCCATGGTCAATTGGTCAACGATTTTGTCTTTACGCGCTAAAAGTTTAGCAAGATCAAATTTCACTTCACCCGTGGTAATACCGTGATCATCTAGATGCTGCACTGTATCTTCGTAACGGTGAGAAGAATCAAGCAAAGCTTTAGACGGGATACAACCCACGTTTAAGCAGGTGCCACCTAAAGATGGCTTGCCTTTATGAATACGTTTTTCGATACACGCAACTTTGAAACCAAGTTGAGCTGCACGAATTGCTGCTTCGTAGCCGCCCGGGCCACCACCAATTACGACTAAATCGAATTGAGACATGTTTATCTCCAAATAATCCCCTTTAATCTCCCTTCAAAAGGGAGACCTAAGCCCTCTTTTTAAAAAGGGATTAGGGAAGATTCTTAATAAATAAATTACAGATCAAGGATAAGACGCGCTGGCTCTTCTAACAATTCTTTGATTGTTACAAGGAAACCGACTGCTTCTTTACCATCGATTAGACGGTGGTCATAAGACAATGCAAGGTACATCATAGGCAAGATTTCTACTTGACCATTGACTGCCATCGGACGTTCCTGGATTTTATGCATACCCAGAATCGCAGTTTGTGGCGTGTTCAAGATCGGAGTAGATAACAATGAACCGAAAGTACCACCATTGGTAATCGTGAATGTACCGCCAGTCATGTCTTCGATGCCTAATTTGCCATCACGCGCTTTCGCAGCGTATGCACGAATACCGTTTTCAACTTCGGCATAGTTCATGCGGTCTGTATCACGAAGTACAGGAACCACCAGACCACGCTCAGATGAAACTGCAACACCAATGTCATAGTAACCGTGATAAACAATGTCATCGCCATCGATTGATGCGTTCACTGCCGGATAGCGTTTTAGCGCTTCAGTTGCTGCTTTAACAAAGAATGACATGAAGCCAAGACGTGCTCCATGACGTTTTTCAAACACATCTTTGTATTGAGCACGCATTTCCATGATTGGTTTCATGTTCACTTCGTTGAACGTGGTCAACATTGCAGTTTCTTGAGTCGCTGCAAGTAAACGTTCAGCAACACGCTTACGAAGACGTGTCATTGGAACACGTTTTTCGATACGTTCGCCCACAGCAACGCTTAATGGCGCAGCAGCAGGAGCAGCTGGTTTCGCTTGGTGGTTTGCCACATCTTCTTTGGTGATGCGACCGCCACGACCTGTACCCGCAACATCAGCTGCTGCAACACCAGATTCAGTCAATGCTTTACGCACTGCTGGCGCTTGGTCTTGTACTTGCTGACGTTCAACGATTGGTGAATTACCTGCTTCAGTATTCGCCGCAGCTTGTTCAACTTTCTCTTCAGACTGAACTGCTTGAGTTTGAGCAGCGCCAGAAACAGCACCTTCTTCAAACTGTGCAATGACTTCAGCTGAAAGTACAGTGTCGCCTTCATTTTTAATGATAGAGGCAATTGTACCGTCTGCAGGAGCAACAACTTCTAAAACAACTTTATCAGTCTCAATATCACAGATCACTTCATCACGTGATACTGCTTCACCTGGTTGTTTGTGCCAAGTTGCGATCGTACCGTCCGCAACTGACTCTGGGAATACCGGTGCTTTAATTTCGGTTGCCATTACTTAGAATCTCCTGGATTATTCAGCGTCGATCGCAAGCGCGTCGTTGATGAGCTGAGCTTGTTGTTTTGCATGCAAATATGGTGAACCACAAGCCGGTGCAGCAGATGCTTCACGGCCAGCGTAGCTAATACGGACTTGTTTATCCGCTTTCATCACATCGTCATATAGACGCGGAGCGATGAACAACCAAGCACCTTGGTTTTTAGGCTCTTCTTGTGCCCAAACCAGTTCTTTCACATTTGGATATTGTGCAAGGACTTCTGTCAGGCGTTTTTCTGGGTATGGATATAATTGTTCAATACGCACAATCGCAGTATTGTTCAATTCTTTTTCACGACGTTTTTCAATCAGGTCGTAATACACCTTACCACCACACAGAACCAGACGGGTTACATCTGACTTGTTGATGTTGTCCACTTCATCAATCACGGTCTGGAAGCTACCGTTTGCAAGTTCTTCTAGCGTAGACGTTGCAAGTTTGTGACGAAGAAGAGACTTCGGTGAAGTCACGATCAATGGCTTACGGATTGGACGAATCGCTTGACGACGTAAAGCATGATAAATCTGTGCAGGTGTGGTCGGTGTGATCACTTGCATGTTGTCTTCAGCACATAGCTGTAAGAAACGCTCTAAACGTGCAGATGAATGTTCCGGACCCTGACCTTCAAAACCGTGTGGAAGAAGCATGGTCAAACCACAGACACGTTCCCATTTGGTTTCACCAGACGAGATGAACTGGTCAATCACAACCTGTGCACAGTTCGCGAAGTCACCGAATTGCGCTTCCCAAATGATCAAGCTCTTAGGAAGAGTCGTCGCATAACCATATTCAAATGCCAATACCGCCATTTCTGACAACAATGAGTCATAGATTGCAGTACGCGGCTGGTTTTCTTTCAGGTTACACAGCGGAAGATAAGTTGAACCATCGACCTGGTTATGCAGTTTTGCATGACGGTGCGAGAAGGTACCACGACCTACGTCTTCACCGGTTAAACGAAGCAAGTAACCATCATCTAGTACAGTTGCATACGCCAGAGTTTCAGCAGCACCCCAGTTCAGTGGCATTTCACCCGTTTGCATTTTCAGACGGTCATCGATCACTTTCGCAACCTGACGCTGCATCACGAAGCCTTCAGGAAGTTCGCGCATTTTCGCGCCAAGTTCTTTTAGACGCTCGATCGGGAAAGTCGTATCCCATTCGTCTGTGTAGTCATGACCCAAGTAAGGCGTCCAGTCCACAAACATTTTCTTGTTCGGTTCAAGTACCAGCGCATTGGCAACGTGATTACCCGCTTCCAGATCTGCACGGTAATTTTCAACCATTTGATCTGCATTTGCACGATCAAGAACACCCTGTTGTACCAGTTGATCCGCATAAAGCGTACGCGTGGTCGCTTTCTTGCTAATCACTTGATACATCATTGGTTGAGTTGCAGCTGGCTCATCCGCTTCGTTATGACCACGACGACGGTAGCAGAACATGTCAATCACAACGTCTTTACGGAAAGTATGACGGAAGTCATGTGCCAATTGTGAAATGAACACCACAGCTTCAGGATCATCCCCATTGACATGGAAGATCGGCGCCTGAATCATTTTCGCGATATCAGTACAGTATTCTGTAGAACGCGCATCACGTGGATCAGAAGTGGTGAAACCCACCTGGTTATTAATCACAATGTGCACTGTACCACCCACGGTATAACCGCGAGTTTGTGACATCTGGAAAGTTTCCTGGTTGACGCCCTGACCTGCAAATGCAGCATCACCATGTACGATTAATGGCAATACGTCATCGCCGCCAATGTCTTTACGACGTACTTGACGTGCACGTACCGAACCCTCAACCACAGGGCCAACGATTTCCAAATGTGACGGGTTAAACGCCAATGCCAAGTGAACTTCGCCACCTTGGGTCATCACGTTTGAAGAGAAGCCTTGATGGTACTTAACGTCACCAGAACCTTTCTTGTGAATCGATTTACCTTCAAACTCACCAAACAGGTCAGCCGGGTTTTTACCCATGATGTTAACCAGAAGGTTTAAACGGCCACGGTGAGGCATACCGATTACAACTTCTTTACAGCCAACAGAACCTGCACGCTGAATAATTTCGTTAACCATCGGGATGAATGATTCACCCCCTTCAACGCCAAAACGTTTTGCACCAACAAACTTATTACCTAGATATTTTTCCAGGCCTTCAGCTGCGGTTAAACGTTCAAGGACATGTTTCTTTTGTTCAGCATTAAAACCATATTGACCGCGTGCACTTTCCAGACGTTGTTGAATCCAACGTTTCTCTTTGGTGTCCACGATGTGCATGTATTCAGCACCGATTGAACCACAGTAAGTGGCTTCCATTGCCTGAACCATCTCAGCCAAAGTCGCTTCTTCTTTACCGATCGCCAGGTTGCCAGTATTGAATACCGTATCTAGGTCCGACTGAGTTAAACCATGCGCAGCAAGATCTAGATCAGGCACAACTTCACGTTTCGCCAAACCTAATGGATCCAGTTTTGCTTTCTGGTGACCACGATTACGGTATGCAGCAATCAGCTGTAACACGCCAATTTGGCGACGTTCATGCTCTGAGCTGACAGTTGATTGAACAACAGGCTGAATACGGCTTGAATTACGACCTAAAAGTAGGAATTGCTCACGTACATTACTGTGTGGTTGATCACCTTTTGGGAATTTACCGAAGTATTCTTGCCAGTCAGCACCTACTGAATCCGGAGCCGTCAAATACTGCTCATAAAGTTCTTCAATATACGCTGCACTATCAGCGCTAAGTTCAGTGTCAAGACGCAGAGCGTCAGCAACTTCTTGCATTTGTGGACCCATTTCCTATTGCAAAAACATTTTCAGGATGCTTTTTAAGCAAAACCCAGGATTATTAGCGTCAGATTGGTAATATGACACTAGTCCCCCATAAGGCATAAGCCATGAGGCGTTATCACCACACCAAGAAAATCTTGATATGTTTAATGAACAATAACACCCCTCAGCGGTATCATTACTCATTGAATACCCGATCGAAACCGGGCAATTTTTTGCAAATCGACTTAGAAAAAACAAGTAGGAACAAAGATTTTTTCTAAAGCGACTCAAGCCTACCTTTATATACCAGTCCCTGGTTATGCAATGTTTAAAAAATGTACCTAAAATGGCATTTTCTAAAGATAGTCATAGGCTAAATGCTAACATGTTCTCAAGTTTTCAATTGATTTTTTTGACACATACCTTTCATAAATTGGCTAAATACAGTTCAGATATTTTACTCTAACCTATGGTGCTTTATCTCAAAAATAGATTCAATGTAGACTTAAGTCCTAAGCATTTCCGATAAATAAAAAGAGAGCAAACCTTTCAATCCACTCCCTCCTTAAATTTCCGTTATATAATAACATCGTTCTTGTTATTTTTCAGGTCAGTTTTACAGCTAAAAATCATAAATACCCCAAATAATTACATGTTCTTGTTCTATGGCACTTAACATCACCCGTCATTTCCTGACTACCTGACTCAACTTTATACATTTTAAGTATAGTATCTTTATTTTTATCTGATGATTTTTTATTTTGCTTCAATGGTTTGCACAAAAAAAGCACACCTTGTGGTGTGCTTTTTTCCAAACTGCTATCAGCAGCCTATTAACCTGCCATATCTAAAAGCATATTACGGATATGACCGATTGCTTTAGTTGGGTTCAAGCCTTTAGGACACACAGATACACAGTTCATGATGCCTTTACAACGGAACAATGAGAATGGATCGTCAAGACGAGCCAAACGCTCTTGTGTTCCAGTATCACGCGAGTCAATGATGAAGCGGTAAGCGTTCAACAATGCTGAAGGACCTAGGAACTTGTCCGGATTCCACCAGAATGACGGGCATGAGGTTGAACAACATGCACATAGAATACATTCATACAGACCATCAAGATGCTCACGCTCTTCAGGAGACTGTAAACGTTCCTTTGGAGGCGCAGGCTGGTTGTTGATCAAGAATGGATGGATCTTGTTGTACTGATCGTAGAACTGGTTCATGTCAACCACCAGATCTTTCACTACAGGAAGACCAGGCAATGGACGAACAGTAATTTCATTTGGTAAATCGTTCAGGTTCCAAAGACACGCCAAACCATTTTTACCATTGATGTTTACACCATCAGAACCACAAATACCTTCACGACATGAACGACGGAACGTTAAAGATTCGTCTTGTACTTTTAATGCTAGAAGTGCATCAAGCAACATACGGTGCTTGTCAGTCAATTCCAGTTTAAAAGTCTGCATGTACGGTGCTTTATCCTTGTCAGGATCATAGCGGTAGATATGAAATGTACGAGTACCTCTACTCATCTGAATTCTCCTGATTAGAATGTACGTGGTTTAGGTGGAATCGCGTCAACCGACAATGGACGGTAACGAACTGGCTTGTACTCAAGACGGTTGTCCACAGAGAACCATAATGTGTGCTTCATCCACTCATCATCACGACGACCATATGGATAATCCGCATGATCCGGTGACAATTCGAAATCTACCACAGTATGCGCACCACGACATTCTTTACGCGCAGCAGCTGAAATTAAGGTCGCTTTTGCAACTTCATACAAGTTTTCAACTTCTAATGCTTCAACACGTGCAGTGTTAAATACTTTAGATTTGTCTTTCAAATGAATATTACGAACACGTGGCTCAATTGCAAGAATCTGCTTTACACCTTCCTCAAGTAGTGCCGATGTACGGAATACACCTGCATGATCTTGAACGATGTCACGAATCGCATCTGCAACTTCCTGAGCATTCTCACCTGTTGTGGATTCGTCAAGTTTACGAATACGCGCAACCGTTTGCTCAAGTACAGTTGTTGGTAGTGGCTCGTACTCATCACCGTGATGCTTAGTCACATAATCGATGATGTGTTTACCCGCAGCCTTACCAAATACCACCAAGTCAAGCAGTGAGTTGGTACCTAAACGGTTTGCACCATGTACAGATACACATGAACATTCACCAATTGCATAGAAACCTTTCACTGGCTTAGTGAAATCACGTTCGGCTGCATTGGTCGAATAAACATCGGTATCCTTGTTGTAATGTGCCGCCAGCGCTTCAGTTTCGCGTGACTCAGGCACAACAACCTGACCATGAATATTGGTTGGAATACCACCCATTTGGTAATGGATTGTTGGTACTACTGGAATTGGTTCTTTGGTGATATCCACGTTCGCGAATTTCTTGCCAATCTCGAATACCGATGGCAGACGCTTCATGATCGTATCCGCACCTAAATGCGTCATATCAAGCAGGATATAGTCACCTTTAGGACCACAACCACGACCTTCTTTGATTTCTTGGTCCATAGAACGTGATACGAAGTCACGTGGCGCCAAGTCTTTCAAAGTTGGAGCATAACGCTCCATGAACGGTTCGCCATCTTTGTTACGAAGGATTGCACCTTCACCACGACAGCCTTCAGTCAACAATACACCTGCACCCGCAACACCCGTAGGGTGGAACTGCCAGAATTCCATATCTTGCAATGGAATACCTGCACGCGCCGCCATGCCAAGACCGTCACCAGTATTGATATAGGCATTGGTAGATGCACGGTAAACACGACCCGCACCACCGGTAGCAAACAATGTGGCTTTACCTTGGAATACAGCAATTTTACCAGTTTCCTGGTCAATTGCAGTGACACCAAGTACGTCGCCTGCTTCGTTACGGATCAAATCAAGTGCGATCCATTCTACGAAGAATTGTGTACCCATTTTCACGTTGCTTTGATAAAGCGTGTGAAGAAGTGCGTGACCTGTACGGTCGGCAGCAGCACATGCACGTGGCACCGCTTTTTCACCGTAGTTCGCAGAGTGGCCACCGAATGGACGCTGGTAAATTGTACCATCAGCGTTACGGTCAAATGGCATACCCAAGTGTTCTAATTCGTATACCACTTGAGGTGCTTCACGCGTCATAAATTCGATTGCGTCTTGGTCACCTAACCAGTCCGAACCTTTTACTGTGTCGTAGAAATGGTAGTGCCAGTTATCTTCTTGCATATTACCAAGAGATGCACCAATACCACCCTGCGCTGCCACAGTGTGAGAACGGGTTGGGAAAACTTTGGTCAGTACCGCAACTTTCAAACCAGCTTGAGCAAGTTGGTAAGACGCACGCATACCTGAACCACCACCACCCACGATGACTGCATCGAAGGTTTCGTGTGGAATATTTGTGTAATCTTCTTTAGGGTTTATAGCGCCCATGATTGTTTCCTATCAATTCGCCCAAAAAATCTGGATCGCCCAGATTGCATATGCCAACACAGCAATAATCACTGCTGAAGTCAGTACAATACGCAAACCATTCGCCGAAGGACCCATTTGACGAGTCGTCACATAGTCTGTGAAAACTTGCCACATACCAATCCAAGCGTGTGCAACAAGAGATAAGACTGACAATAAAGATAGAATCTTCATTGGAGTTGTCATCATGAAGCCATACCATTGTTCATAGCTGAATCCACTGTTACACAGGATCCAACCCAAAATAACAACGGTATAAACAGCCAAAATAACAGCACTAACACGTTGGAGAAACCAATCGCGAGAACCTGAACCTGTTAAACCAGTAGCGCTTTTCATTAGAGTACGATCCATACAAATGCTGCAACGATACCGATTGCAGACAAGATTAATGCGATAGTAGATGCGACACGGCCACTTTCTAATTCTTCAGCAACGCCAATGTCAGCAAGTAAATGCTTAACACCCGCAATAAAGTGAAAAATCAAGCCGGCGACAAATACCCATACAATGAAACGAACAATGAAACCATTCATGATTTCTTGAACTTGCGCAAAACCTTCAGGTGAAGACAGTGATTTGTCTAAAATCCAGAGAAGGACCGGTACGAGTAAGAATACGATAACACCTGAAAGACGGTGTAGAATTGATGCAATAGCCACGGGCGATTTTAAGTTTACTTCTAAAACTTGACCCATGGACAAATTGACAGGTCTGTTGCTTTTCACAGCGGGCATCCTGTAAGTAAAAACTCCATCCGGAGTTTGTTGGAATTAATTCGAAGGAAAGCTGGCATTCTTAGGCAAATACATGCCTAAAATCAAAACGACACTGAATTATAAAACGTCAACTATTAAAACACAAACAGATGGATTTGGCTTTTTCAAGAAAAACCCTTTAAATAAGAATCATTAACAACAACATATGAGGTTCTTTAGCGACTAAGAATCCACTAACTTTCATCTATATAATTGTTTTTAAATAATTAACTTGATCAATTTACTCTGTTATTCTTTTTAAAGCCAATTCCCGCTATTTAGACTAAAGATGCACAGTTGCAGCACAAATCTTATTTAAAATCTCGATTTAATTTAAATGGAAATCAAGCTCATACAGGTAGTGCAGCAGTTATTAAGATGGGTCTGCTTTCAGGTATAATTATAACCTGAGCTTAAAGAGTCACTTAGACTGCACTCGATGATGGATTTTTTGATCGCTTTAGAGGATTTGGATTCGAAAAATCACTCATTTATTTTTAGACTGGGGACCTTTGCTGCAAAGTTGGCCATTTATTAAGCTATTTTTTAATCAATTGAATCAAGTCAAAAATTTAATTAATTGCTTTTATTTATAATTCTGCATGTGCAAAGGAAATGAGTAAAAACCATGTAAGTTATGAGATTTATATAGTTTTAACAACTCCCAATAAGATCAGCGATACTTTTTCGCAGCATTTCTTAGTCTGAAAAAACGCTTACAAATAATTCAGGCCCTCTATTTTTTTCTGCACCTCTGTTTAAATTTGACTTATTATAGATGTTTGATGCTGTGATTTTACTGAACTTTTTATACCAAGATGGTGTGACTAAGCCGCTGTGCAAGCGTCATTTTTTCATCCATAAGTATAATTGACAAAATTTCAGTACTCACTAATCTTATAGCAAATTTTTGATCCATCCGTTTTGTGCATTAAAAGATTGATAGACAACTCGGATATACATTCACCAGGACAGGAGATCTATTGAATGTCTGAAGCAACTGGCAAGAAAGCCGTTTTACAGCTTGATGGCAAAGAAATTGAACTACCAATTTACAGCGGCACATTGGGCCCAGATGTAATCGACGTTAAAGATGTGTTGGCTGCAGGTCACTTTACTTTTGATCCTGGTTTTATGGCAACAGCGGCGTGCGAGTCTAAAATCACCTTCATCGACGGTAACAAAGGTGTACTTTTACACCGTGGCTACCCAATTGATCAATTGGCGACTAAAGCTGATTACCTAGAAACTTGCTATTTACTTCTTAATGGCGAACTTCCGACTGCTGAGCAAAAAGAAGAATTCGACGCTAAAGTACGTAACCACACAATGGTTCACGACCAAGTTAGCCGCTTCTATAACGGTTTCCGTCGTGATGCGCATCCTATGGCGATTATGGTGGGTGTTGTTGGTGCGTTATCTGCGTTCTACCACAACAATCTGGACATCGAAAATGTTGATCACCGTGAAATCACAGCGATCCGTTTAATTGCGAAGATCCCTACTTTAGCGGCTTGGAGCTACAAGTACACAATCGGTCAACCGTTTGTTTACCCACGTAACGACTTGAACTACGCTGAAAACTTCCTTCACATGATGTTCGCGACTCCTGCTGATCGTGATTACAAAGTTGATCCTATCCTTGCTAAAGCAATGGATCGTATCTTCACGCTTCATGCTGACCATGAACAAAATGCCTCTACGTCTACAGTACGTTTAGCTGGTTCTACTGGTGCTAACCCGTATGCATGTATTGCTGCTGGTATCTCGGCACTTTGGGGCCCTGCTCATGGCGGCGCGAACGAAGCTGTTCTTAAGATGCTTGATGAAATCGGCTCTGTAGAAAACGTTGCTGGCTTCATGGAAAAAGTGAAGACTAAAGAAGTTAAACTGATGGGCTTCGGTCACCGAGTTTACAAAAACTTCGATCCACGCGCGAAAGTCATGAAAGAAACTTGTGACGAAGTTCTTGGTGCGCTTGGCATCAACGATCCACAACTTGCTTTGGCTATGGAACTTGAACGTATTGCACTTTCTGACGAATACTTCATCAAACGTAACCTATACCCGAACGTAGACTTCTACTCAGGTATCATCCTTAAAGCGATTGGTATCCCGACAGAAATGTTTACTGTGATCTTCGCGCTTGCACGTACTGTTGGCTGGATCAGCCACTGGTTAGAAATGCACAGCGGTCCTTACAAGATCGGTCGTCCTCGTCAGCTTTATACTGGTGAAGTTCAACGCGATATCGCTCGTTAATTCGAACGGCGTTGCAAGACAGAAAAACCACCCTTTGGGGTGGTTTTTTTAGTGCTGACAAAATCCTACATATAGCCTCTTTAATCCATTTTAAAATGCATGAACCTCGACCATATTCATAGATTGAAAACTTGAACAGGATCTGTGCTTGATGTTGTTGTATGCCCTACCGTTTATTTTAAGATTCATCCGTTTTGAACAGTTTAAGTGCCGTAACTTAACGGCCGGTGAAATCAGAATCTGTCAGCAGGTATTTGGCAATCTGATTGACTATTCGGCAGTCAGAATCATGAATCACCCTTATTTACCCTGGCAATCCAGCCATGTGATTATGGCGCCCAGTGGTTATATCCATGCACGAAATTTAAATTATCGGGAAGACTATTCATGTGAAAGCTTGGCCTATCAGGCACTGTTTATTCATGAGATGACCCATATTTATCAATACCAACAGCAGATTAATGTGGTTTTAAAAGGCGCATTTCTACAAAGTGCTTATTTTTTAAGCTTAGGGAAATATAATCCTTACAAATATCAATTTAATCCCAACAAATCATTTTCACAGTATAATATTGAACAACAAGGTGATATTGCCCGAGATATTTTTCTTAAAAAAATACCCAATATTATTTTAGATAGCCAAACAATTGTTTGATATATAATCATTTTTATTCAAAATATCATCTTGATTTGGCATTTTGAAAATTAAGGCCATGAATAAATGATTTAAATCCTGAGATTTATTCATGTGCAGAAAACCTACATATTCTTTATTTTTGGATAATAACTTTTCATTTCAACATTCATTCTCGCAAAACAGCTCTAGCTTCTGGATTAAATTTCGATAAAATAACCCAAGTATGATATTTTAGCTCGCAGATCAAGATTTAACGATCATGTGATAAAGACGTTTTTTCTTTTGCCATTTGGCATTTTTTTAAGTATCAAAATGCACTCAGCTGGATAATTAGAATTATAAAAATCAGTGATTTAGTGTATTAACCTATAGGAATAGGATTTAATTGGAATGAAAAGTTTTAAAATTGCGATTGCTCAGCTCTCTCCACATGTGGGCAATTTGGATGCAAATACTCAAAAAATGATTGATCAGGCCAATCAGGCTAAAAAAGATAAGGCTGATCTGATTATCTTCCCTGAGCTTGCAATCTTGGGCTACCCTGCAGAAGATCTATTAATTCGTCCAAGTCTGGCCAAACGCACCAAAGCTGCTTTTGAAAAACTGACTGAAGTCAAAGATATTGTGATGGTCTTCGGTTTTGTAAATCAAACTGAAGATGGCCAGCGTTATAACTCAGCAGCCGTCATGAAAGATGGTGAGGTGCTGGGTATTTATAACAAACAGGTGTTGCCAAACTATGGCGTATTTGATGAAAAGCGTTATTTCGGTGAAGGTCATCAACATCTGGTATTTGAATATCTCGGACACAAATTTGGTGTGCTGATTTGTGAAGACGCATGGTCTTTAGCTACTGTACAGCAGCTGGCAAAACTCAATATCGAAACTGCTCTGGTACTGAATGCCTCTCCATATGAAGTGGGTAAACCACAACACCGTATCGAGACCATGGCAGCTCTGGTAAAACAATTGAATATCAATCTGGTCTATTGTAACCAGGTCGGTGGTCAGGATGATCTGATCTTTGACGGTACCAGCTTTGTGTTAAATAAATCTGGCGAAGTCGCGCTACAGGCCCCAAGTTTCCAGGAAAGCCTTTCTATCGCAGAATATGATGCTGAACAGCTTCAATTTAGCAAAGGTACAATTACACCTGCGCTGGACACCATGGCTGAGATCTATCAGAGCCTGGTGATGGCAACCCGTGATTATGTACAGCGTTCTGGCTTCCCCGGCGTGATTCTGGGCCTATCCGGTGGGATCGATTCTGCCCTGACCCTTGCGATTGCTGCAGATGCCATTGGTGCAGACAAAGTTCAGGCGGTCATGATGCCTTATACCTATACCGCGCAAATCAGCGTAGAAGATGCGGCTGAACAAGCAAAAAATATGGGTGTAACTTTTGGTATTGCCGAAATCAATCCGGTAGTAAACGGCTTTATGCAGGTACTCTTCCCGTTCTTTGGAAGCGCCCCGGCAGATGCGACTGAGGAAAACCTGCAAGCACGTTCGCGTGGCACCTTATTAATGGCGCTTTCCAACAAGTTCGGCAATCTGGTGCTTGCGACCGGAAATAAATCTGAACTGGCTGTGGGTTATTGCACACTGTATGGTGACATGGTCGGTGGCTATGCCGTCTTGAAAGATGTGTACAAAACCATTGTGTTTGAACTGGCGAAATATCGTAACAGTATTTCAGAAACACCCGTGATTCCAGAACGTGTCATTACTCGTCCACCATCAGCAGAATTGCGTCCAGATCAGGTCGATCAAGACTCTTTACCTTCGTATGACATTCTGGATGCCATCCTGTATTCATACATCGAAGAAGACATGAGTCAAGACGATATTATTGACAAAGGTTTTGATGCCGAGGTGGTGAAAAAAGTCATCCGTCTGGTCGACATGAATGAATACAAGCGCCGCCAAGGTGCAATTGGACCACGAATCAGTTCACGTTCTTATGGGCGCGAACGTCGTTATCCAATCGTCAATGGCTGGAAAGCAGGTAACTAAGCCCTTTTCTTAGTCATTTAAATCAAATCGCCCGAGTGAATACTGGGGCGATTTTTTATATCAACCATCAAAGTAGAAAATTAATCAACAATCACAGAAAAATAATTTTGGAAATATCTGAAATTTTACTGGATGCTTCAAATAATTTTTATCATGCGCCATACTTTTTAAAAGACAAAAAAAGAGACCAAGCTGAGAGCTTGGTCTTTTAAAATGGTGGCTATGACGAGACTTGAACTTGTGACCCCCGCATTATGAGTGCGGTGCTCTAACCAACTGAGCTACATAGCCGTAAACTGTGTGCGCATTATCGTAATTTCAGGTGCTATCGTCAAGCATTTTAAAACACAAATGTTCAGTCTTTATGCAAATGAAGAATAAACTCTTAAACTTTAAACAATATTAGATTTTTTATTTGGTATTTCACATATTCTTATGAAGAACTTTAATGCTTGGAGCTTTCACCGATGTACAAAATTAACATACTGATTCTTTTGCTCAGCACTTTAGCAATCACCGCCTGCCAAGTGATTTCTCCTATTTTTGTCAACTACAATGGAGTACGTCGCGATGTGGCACAGTGGATTAATCATCAACAATTCATGAGCATGCAACAGAAACGCACCTTGGCGCAATTAAGTCGGGCTCAACAGCAAATCAAGCGTTATCCGGAATATGATCAGACTCAACGACTGGCCATTGCCAAAGAAAATCAGATTGCATTCTATTGTGCACGTTTGCATGTGAACGAACATAAAATCCAGCAACTGCAACAACAAATTTTCGCACCTGAGACGCAGGCGATTTTAAATCAATATGAACAACTGGCACCACAAATCAAATTGGACCCGGCATCCATTCAATGTGATTGACAATCAGCTTGAATATTTCTATAAATCCATATAATTCAATTACTTAAAATCAATAAACCATGAAACTTAAAACTCAGAAACCTGCATTTAACTGTTTAATCTATTAGACATTATACCTATGTATTTACTTGGTTTTATTTTTATACAATACAGGCTATGATCAAAGTATAAACAACTATTCGTACTCGGTTTAACGCGTCATCATTTTTATAACACTTAATTCCCAACAGGAGAATTCTAATGCCTTTTGAACATATTTTAGTTCCTATTGACGGTTCGGAAACATCTTATGCTGCCGTTGATAAAGCAGTCGAAGTTGCCAAAGCATTTAACAGTAAAGTGACAGTGGTACAGGTACTGACACTCGACCCTTATATTGCTGCGGAATATATCTCTGCAGCGCAAACCAACGACCTGATTGAACGTGCCCGCACCTCGATCTTAAAAACTCTGGATGAAGCCAAAGCAAAATTCTCTGGTGCAGGTGTTGAAGTAGATACCCAGCTACTTGAAGGCCAGGTGATTTATAGCGAGATTGTCAAAGCAGCGAAAGATTTAAATTCTGACCTGATCATAATTGGTTCACATGGCCGTACCGGCTTCAAGAAACTGTTCCTGGGCAGCGTAGCTCAAAGCATTCTAGGTCAGGCCGATATTCCAGTGATGGTTATTCGCAAGTAATCCGTGCATCAAACTCAAAATCCCCACTTTCTAAAAGCGGGGATTTTTTATATCTAGACCCAACCATCCCACTGATAGCGTTTTAAATCCACACGATCACCATTCAGCACAATCCCTTCCTGTATCAGCTTTTGTTGCTGAATATTCTGGCCAGATGAATCAAGCTTGTTCAGACTGATTTTAGCTTGTGCATTGATCACCCGATACCAGGGAATGTCGGTATTTTCTTCCAGATGGCTTAAAACCCGACCCACTAAACGTGCATGTTGAGGTAAACCGGCCAGTCTGGCAATCTGCCCATAGGTTGCAACTTTTGCATAAGGGATCTGACTGACCACAGTCAAAATCATCTCTGCCATTTCCTGACTGGCTGAACTTGTCTTGCTGCATTTCATCTGTTCAATAGTACCTTTAAATAAAAGATCACGCCCTGATCCCCCTATTAACAGCTATAGGAAAATAATCACGCCTGATTAAATGCTGATTCAAGCGATCTCATTTCACTATTAAACATAATCCAGTAGCGCTTTATCTTCTGGATTTTATCTTTAGAAATTATCTGGATTTTCCAGCCGTTTTACCTCTTGAACTTTGTCTGGATGATGTACGGTAGCAACACCATCGATATCTTTCTGATCAATCAGAATCTCTGGCTGAAAAATAGTGATGGTTTCATTTCCTTTGACATCTTCTCCGACAATATATTGAAAACCCTTACGGTTCAGCTTGTGGCACATACGCTGGTACCAGCCTTTAAAGCCCTGTGTGTCTTCCTCGGGATTATAGTAAAAAGCATT
>NZ_VPEU01000070.1:0-6556 GCF_013416975.1 Acinetobacter sp. YH18001
TTCCGCATACGCACGTTGCCATTCTGCGGCACTGGCAAAACCTTCTATCCGCTCTACCAGCACCCGCCCATACCAGGAACGGTCAAAAATACAGATATCATCATCGCTTTGCAGCTTGGTCCAGAAGATACGTTCAACCAGCTTAGACGAAATGCCTCAACTGATTAATGTTTTAAAAGGAGATATGAGTATTGTTGGGCCTCGCCCTCAAATGAAAGAATTTCTAGAACATTATACAGATGAACAAATGCGACGCCATGAGGTAAAACCTGGTATGACAGGGCTTGCTCAGGTGAGTGGACGCAACAATTTATCTTGGGAAGAAAAATTTGAATTAGATGTGCAATATGTTGAACAGTATAATATTTGGTTTGATTTTAAAATTATGTTCAAAACTGCTAAGGTAATGCTAAGCCAAGAGGGAATTAATGCTCCTGATCAGGAAGTCGGTGCTGCGCGGTTTTCAAAAAAAAGTATTCATGACACTAGCTTATTTACAAAAGAGGTGAAATAACACCAAGCATGGATAAATAAGACTTTCACGAAGGCTAAATGCGGAGTACTGCAAGATTATATCTAAACTATTAATTTTGAGCATAAGCGAGTATTAGCATAATGTACCTATGGCTACCAGCTACAGGTATCGAATGAAATACGAGTGAAAAACTGAATGTTAGATTGACAGTTCTACAAAAAATACTAAGTGTATGACAAGTGGGTTGAGACTAAGGTGACATTCAGGTTAGAAAATTGATGCTGACGCAAGTGATTAATAAAAGGTATAGCCAGTCCTGAGCTACTGAGCCATATATGAGTTGATAAGTATGTTGATTATTGCCCCCCTCTCTCATCAGTAGCTGATTTATCAGCGGGCTGGGGTCAATCACTTTTAAAGACTGGTTCAGTCGGTGTAGGGCAGTTCCAACCATTATTGGATACTTAATAAAAAAACCAGCAAGTGCTGGTTTTTTATTTTCAGTTTCATCAGTATTTGGGGAGATATGGGAGAGTTGTCGCTATCTCCCGCACTTGAGTGTTGAATTAGGTCTTAATAGGAAAATAAGCCCTTTTCTAATGGTAATTCGATACCAATTGATACACCACCATCGTTACCGTATACCTCAGAGTCACTCACTTTTGCATTCAGTTTAAGTGTAATGTCTGGGCGTAGATAATGTGTCCAGGTTAGATCTAGTGCTTTTAATTCATCCTGCGCTGGAAAAGCGAAATTAGTAATGCCTCTATCAGGTCGATTAGCTGCTTGGTCAAATTTCGCAAATATAGGATGCGTGTATTAACACGATTGAGATGATCCAAGCGAATATCGTCACCTACAGACAGCATTTGGCCATCACCACCCATAGCATGTGCTAGGGGATAGCCATGTTGGTAAAAACCATCGGTATCCTATGATTATAGGAAATGCCCTGTACCTTGCCATTGGTACGAGTGTCTGCCCATTTTGTATACAGTTGGAAAGGCATATTGTTATAACTTGATGAATAATCGACTCCAGCCAAATACATTTTTTGGCCGGCAAGCCGCCCGCTTCATCTTCACCGACATATTGCGCTGGGACTTGCAGCAGTGGTTGTAGCTTTAAGCGCACATCAAAACCGGCAATTTGATTAGACTTATCATCATCACTATTATCAAAGTTATCATTGCCTTTAATAGCATTCCAAAGTGTGGACAAGCTTTCTGAACGATCACCGCCACCCCATTGCATAGCTCGCGATGCACCCAGTTCTAAATAAGGCAAGGGTTGTGCAGTCACACGTAAGTCAATCAATTTGGCGTCAGGCACTGCATCATAATCCTGCAACTGCCCTGCAAAAGCTTGATATTGCCCAGGTCCAATCCAGACCAACCTTTTTTTACAAAAGCATTCTGTTCGGCACGCTGCATCGTCACGCCATAGACAGGACGGCTGGCATCATCACGAATTAAACTGCCATCATGTGCAGGACTCCAATAAGTGGGGTCTGCTCAGCAATCAACCATTGGTTCCAACATTTTCCAGCGATCTATGCACCTTCAAGATTATGACCTTGATCATTGTCAATCTGTAGATCTTTTTCTGCATTCACACGAATTCTGGCATCCCAGTTCTCGTTATCCACACTTAGCTCGATGCCTGCCTGATATTGCGCTTTTTGCTGATCACCAAAGGCCTGAGGAATATTCTTTTGATCGGTTTCTGCAAATAAGGATGCTTTAAGCAACTGGTTATTGGTATTCAAATGTGCCAAGTCGACGTACTTATTTGAATCACACCCTGCTGATTGAGCCAGTTTAAATCGGTGCGTAAGTTTGGGGCATTTAAAGTAATGCCTTATGCAAAGGCGAGGGAAGAACTTAATGCCAAGGTAGCGAGCAGTATCTTAGATAACATTCTTGTATATTCTTAGGACTTTTAAACTATAACCACGATAGGTTTTTTAGTTGATTTTTTCAATAACAATCATTTGCAATAAATGTAAGGAAGGATAATTTCACACCCTGTTCAGACAGAGTGTGAAATTTGAGTTTAGAATAGATTAGTCATTATCTTTATGTGCAGTATAGGCATAGGCATAATTATAACCATAACTACCCGCTGCACCTTTTTGTACGTCATTCAGAATCACGCCATTAACTTTTACATTGGCCTGTTCAAAACGATTAACCGTAATTTCAAGTTCTTTAATTTGCGTTTTTCCATGACGGGCAATCAATAAATTGACCCCTGCATATTGCGCAATAATAATACCATCAGTAACAGCAAGTACTGGCGGAGTATCAATTAAGATGTGATCAAAATGAGCAGATACCTGATCCAGGAAAGCCTTGAATTTATCGGTACTTAACAGTTCAGACGGATTGACTGGACTCTTGCCGCGAGTGACAAAGAACAGGTTTTCTACAGTAGAATTTTGGACAATATCTTCATAAGTATTTTGATGGTTTAACAGTTCTGCTAAACCGGGTTTTATGTCGGCATTAAAATACTTATGCAAGTAACCACGACGCAGATCTCCATCAATGACGAGTACCCGTTTTCCACCTTGCGCTAAAATAGTCGCGAGGTTGGTGGTAATAAATGATTTCCCAATTTCTGGAGCAGGACCAGAAATGGCAATTATATTATTGCTGGCATTCATTAAGGCAAAGTGAATTGCGGTGCGCATACTGCGCAGGCTTTCAATCGCAATATCACCGCTGTCTTTAACCGCAAGAATAGGAATATTTTTTTTCTTTTTCAGCAGGTTGATACGACTTTCTTGAATTAAAGAACGCGGTACGGTGGCATACACTGGCAGATCCAGCTCATTTTCAATCTGAGTAGCATCTTTAATGCCTGAACGCATCATATTACGTAACAGTGCTAATAATGTACCGAGGAATCCTCCCAGAAAAATCGACAAAATCAGAATCTGTAATTTTTTGGGTTTAATCGGTTGAATGGGTTCAACTGCAGTATCGACAATACGGACATTCCCAATTTCACCAGCTTTGGCAATACGAAGTTGCTGGTATGAATTGAGTAAACCTGTATACAGCTGCTGTTTTACTTCAACTTCACGGAACAATTGTAAGTACTGGCGCTGTAGTTCAGGTAAACGTTTTAATGTTCCATCTAGCTCTGCAATTTTTTTATTGATTGCAGCGAGTTGTGCATTCATTTGCTGCATCATCGGATGTTCATCCATATATTTGGATGAAGCTTCTGCAACCTGCTGCTCCAGCTGGATTTTTTGTGTCTCTAAAGTAATGCTTTGGGTTAAGTATAATTCCGATTCTTTCGTAACATCCACTGTATTTGCTTGTTGGCGGAAGCGGTTGAATTCACGCTCTGCAACATCAAGTTGTTGTTTTAGTTCCGGTAATTGATTTTCCAGGAATTTAAGTGTCTGCGCAGTTTCTGCAGATCGACGTTCAATATTCTGTTGGCTGTAAGCAGCTAGAATGGCATTCAGGACTTGAGTAATGTGCTGCGTATCTTCGCCTTGATAGTTCAGACCTAATACACCGGTCATCTTGCCTTTTTCAGCCACTGAGTAGTTACTGGTCAAAGACTGCATGGCAGCAGGCAAGCTCTGTTTTTGAATATTATACGTGGCATCGAAACGGTCTTGACTAAAGACACCTACTTTCCAAAGACCGTATTCAGATGAGGATTGACTGATCTGGTTTAGAGGCGCAGAAAAAACCACCTGTTCAGTTGTCTCATCAGTCAGGCTATATTTGCCTTCTTTCAAACTTAAAATTAAGTTTTTATCCTGGAAATATTGTGGGATATCAAACTGGCGAATATCGAAACTATTTCGATTGTCTTGAAACAATACTGATTTTTCTGAATAGGTGGTGTCGTATTCATGTTTAGCCACTAACCGATTCCAGAAACTGTCTTCTGTCCCAGATACACGAATATTTAAATTTAAATGGTTAATGACCTCACCGAGCACCAAACGCGATTTTAAAATTTCAATTTCGGCTTGAGCAGGGGATTTTTGCTCGATCATACTGGATAAATCACCCAATAAAGCAGCTGAAGTCCCTTTACTGTCTTCGACTTGCACCATAGCATCTACTGAATAGGTATCCGGTGTGGTTCTTAAATACAGTAAGGCACAGATCAAACTTAAAATAATGCACAGGGCAATCAGTTTCCATTGCGCAATCAAGGAAAAAAACAATTCCTTTAAGTCAATGGTGTCTTCGGTGTTGGCGGTTTGACTCATAATTTAAATATCAAAAAAGTGAAAATATTAAAAAAATTAAATATATTTTTTCCAGTCAGCAATACAGTCTTGAATTAATTGACAGGTGTCATCAAAAAATGTTTGATCATGCTGATAAGGATCGGCAATATTTTTACTTTGCCAATGCCCCAGTCTAAAGGTTTTACCTTTGGCAAATGGCCAGGTCTGTTCGATATGTTTTTGCTGATTCTGACTCATCACAAGAACTAGGTCAGCTTTTTTAATCAGCTCAGCATTGAGTTTTTTTGCAATATGCGCACTCATATCAATCTCAAAGCGTTGCATGCATAGACTGGCTTTTTCATCGGCTGCATGTCCAACCACGCCAGCAATACCCGCAGACTCAATCTGTAAATGCGGATATTGCTGTTTTAAAAAGTATTCTGCCATGGGGCTACGACAAATATTGCCAATACAAACCACTAAAATATGATTGATTTTCATTAATTCCCCAAACGGTCTAAATTATACAAAGCATTTGAGAATGGGATAATCTGGTTGACGACACGCTGCCAGCGCGCCAAGCCAGAGGCATCGATATACACAATATCATTGCTGCGCATCTTAAACTGATTGGCCAGACCAAAATCAGCAATGCTGGTCAAATCCATCTGGTAGACTTCAGTGTGAGTAGTCGTGGGCTGACTACGCACCACATAAACCTTACTGCGACTGGCAGAAAGTGGATTAAGACCGAGACTTTCACCTAAAACATCACTTAAGCTCATGCCTTGATCACGCAATGCTAAAGATTGGTTTTTACCCGACTCACCCATCACATAAATTTTTTGATTTTCACGGTTGTTGACATATAACGTGTCATTTGGCTGGATCAACAAGTGATGCAGAGAAAGCCCTGCTTTTTCTAGCTCTACGGTATTTAAACTATATGAACGTCCCTGGCGTACTAATGTAATAGAGGCATTATCACCTTGTTGTGCATTCACACCACCTGCCATACCTAAAGCAGTATAAACACTTACAGGTTGGTCACTTAAGTAAAATTGACCGCCCTTCATCACATTACCTTGTACTGAGTAACGCTGGCCTTGATAAGACAATACTCGCGCAATCACATCTGGGTTTTTCAGGTAACGTGATAATTGGCTGCGTAATTCACGATTGACTTGTGTCAGTGATTTTCCAGCGGCCTTATAACGGCCAATAATGGGAAACTGAATATAACCTTCTGAATCAATTTGGAAACCATTAGCCTGAGCAGCTTGATCATTGTTAATACTATTGCTAGGAGAGGTAAGCTCAGGATAAGCCCATAAGTAAATCGATAAAATATCACCTGGACTCAGATTGTAGTTACGATGCTGTGTGTTAAACAGATGGGCATATTGTTGTTGAATATTCTGTACAGCAGGCTGAACAGCCATCATAGAATCTTGAGTGAGTTTTATGACATTGACTGTCGTACCGAGGTCGGTTTGAAAAACGCCTTCGCTAGGTAAGTCATATGTTTGTAAACCAGAGGTGACTGCACACCCTGTAGTAGCAATGCCACATGCCAATAAAGCAGCTAGTTGAAAGTGTCGCACACGTTTTCCCAGAGATTATTTTTAAATTTTAAAATTGAAGCTATTCTACCCAAGTTATTGACTATATACATAGCAATTTGTAACTATCTTTCTGGATTGATGATAAAAACTGAATAGAGTTAAAATATAAATTATTTTAGGGTGTGTCCTCATTTGGCTTTGCACCAAATAAATATACAGGCTATACGAATCATAGATTTATAATTGCGTGCCAGTTTATCAAATCGAGTTGCAATAGCACGGAAATGTTTTAATCTCGCAAAA
>NZ_VPEU01000071.1:0-6400 GCF_013416975.1 Acinetobacter sp. YH18001
GCTGCTGTGCTTTAACTGGATTTTGTTGATCTAAGTATTTTTGATACCAAACACGTAGTGTTTCAGGAGTACAGCCAATTTTAGGAGCAATTGCTGTGATTGCAGCCCAATTCGATGGATAATCTTTCTCGGATTCAATCAATAATTGAACCGCTCTTTCTCTGATTTCAGGGGTATATTTTAATTTTGTCATCGGGATAGTCTCTCAGAATATTGACTCTCCGACAAACCCGGTACGGTTCATAATTCCAAAACCATATTACTACCCGAATAAATTCGATATATTTTAATAGGTTATTTTATACACTTTGAGAATCATAACAAGCAACAAAATCTCCTCAATTACCTAGCTTAAAAACTAAGAAGTATCCAACTTTCAAATTCCTTCTTTATGCGTGATTTATAGAATCCCTCTCCTTGCGAAGCTTCACTTCTCACCTTTTACAAAGGGAGACTTGCCGTGTAATCAATTGGATACGCGGTGTTCCCTCTCCTTTTATAAAGGAGAGGGCTAGGGAGAGGATTATTAAAAGACTCCCTCTCCTGAGCAAGTTTTAAAGCACTACTTTAAAATGCAGCGCAAGCGGTTACTAGCAAGATTTTTATTATTTATACTATAAAATCAGAAATATCCAAGCAAAACAAAAATGACACCTGAACTATTACTTACCATCATTCAAACCCTCATCGGATTATTTGCTCTGGTCATTATCATTTTACTGAGGCTTTGTTGCACAAAGATTTGAAATGCAAAGCGCCCCTAATTGAGCCAAATTTAAGGCGTAACTTGGGTAAGTGGTCGACCTAATTCCGTAAATCTGTTAAGGACTGCTACACGTGCATGGATCTCATTCACTTGGCTATCAAAACTCCTTGCACTGAGTTTATCTCCTAATAATTTGATGCAATGCATCTTAGTTTCAACCAAACTTCGCCGATGATAGCCTGACCATTTTTTCCATAGTGTCCTGCCTAAACGCTTAACTGTTCGAAGTAATTCATTTCGCTCTAGCGAGCTACTCTTTGTATCTTTCCATGGTTTCGCATTTTTTCTAGGTGGAATCACCGCATGCCCTTGCCGATCTGCAATGACCTGACGGCATTGCTTGGTGTCATAAGCTCCATCGGTATAAACAGAGTCAATCTGCTCATCTTGTGGAATCTGATTAAGTAAATCACCAAGCACCTGTGAATCACTGACATTATTGGTTGTAAGCTGAACTGCTCGTATTTGTAGGGTTTTAGTATCTATACCAATATGAAGTTTACGCCATTGGCGACGATATTCAGGTCCATGTTTCTTGCGCTTCCATTCGCCCTCACCTAGAAACTTCATGCCTGTAGAGTCCATGAGTAGATGCAGCCCATCGCTACTTTTTTGGTAGCTGATTACAATATCAATATGCTTTTGTCTTCTACAAAGCGTGGTGTAATCTGGAGCTATCCAATTTAATCCGCAAAGTTTAATCAGACTTTGCACAAAGCCAGTAACCATACGTAAAGACAGACGGAATAAGGATTTAATCATTAAGCAGCATTGGATGGCTGCGTCGGAGTAGGTTTGATTTCGCCCTTGTTTGCCTTTTGATGGAGCATACCATTGCGTAGCAGGATCAAACCAAATGGCAATATTTCCGCGACTCATAAGTGCTCGGTTATATGCGGGCCAATTGGTTGTGCGGTAGATTTTGTGTGTAGGCTTCTTCATTTGAAAATTATATCGCTGAAAAAGCCTTTACAGATAGGTTTGTGCAACAAAGCCTTTTACTGATAATGATCAAATGGCGTAAACGACTATCCGCAGCTCAGCCTGTACCATATAGAAAACAGCGCGGTTTGGGCTTAGCAGATGGGCTTGAATTTATTTTCTATCCTATTTACTGGCTGATTAAAATCATTATCGCTATTTTCAAATAAAACCAGCTTACCCTCTTACAACCCCAACTTATTCAACAAATCCGGTGTCAAAAAAGTCTGTGCCACACGATTCAAATCGATATAACGCAGCACACCTTTAAGCTGATTATTGATTTCAGGATTCTTTAAAATTTCCTCACCTGTGGTTTTACCCAAAGCCTGAAAACTATCGCCCACAGCCTGTAAACCTTCAGCTTGAATCACCGCCTTGGTCTGTGCTGAACATTGCTCCACTAAAATGCGCTGCAACACCGTCGCCAGATTCTTGTCTAATGCTTCCTTTTGAGTCGCAGTCACATTGCTAAAAGCTTTTAAGTCCGGATGATTGCCCAATGCCACAAATGTCCATTGCAAGACCGTGGTTTTATCAGTGGCTGTAGTGGACTTCATCAAACAGTCACTCAGCTGATCGACCGTTGGGCCCGCCATCGTAACCTGTGCTGCTCCCAATAATGCTGCACCTAGAAAAAATGAACGAATACGAGAAGAACTTTTTAAACCCATCACCACTTCCTTTTAATATGACATCAGCATTTTGGCGCTGAAAATAGTTTCTTTGTATCATGTAAAAAGGAAATATACTGATAGAGCTCTGTAAAACCTGAACTGGATTTAAAATTAATTCAGATGAAAAATTTCATCCCATCATGCTATTCATCAGATGATGATATTGATCGAGTAAACTTAGCGTTATTATTCAAATTAAAACAATAAAAATAATCATGATGACTGCAAACACCTTTAACAGCATCCTTCCTTGGAGACTGGTTGTGTTCTTTAGCTTGACCGTATTGTTATTGATCCATCCTGTTTTTCGAAGATGGATGTTCGAATCGCGCGACCTGCCCAGCAAACGCAGTCGGATCTCATCCTCTATATCCGACCTGATTGAACTGATTTTTTATCCCATCTTCTGGTGAATCAAAATCATCATACGGATTCTGGATTAAATGCGTTTAATTCAGTGCTTATTTGATCTGTCTCAACATATTCTTCGCACCACTATGATTATAGTTATTAGACAGATTCTGTAGCACACGCTTGGCCTGAGCTTTAGCATTCGGGAAACGGTTGGCATAGGCCGGAATCCCGTTCAAACAGCGAGCAACCAGCATACCAGATTCGGTATAAACCCGAGTTCCCTCAGTCCCCTGCAATTTGCCATAATTGTAGGCACGCTGCGCATTATTGCAGGCATTATTCAGGTTCTTGCCACTATTAATATCACGGCGTGCTGCCACATAGAGCTTCATCTGCTGCTGTTGAGGTGTTTCTACCACTGAAGCTCTCACGGGGACTACCGTCGTCGCGATCTGTTTTTTCTCTAACTCTTTTCTTTCTAATTCCTTTCTCTCTAATTCTTTCCTTTCCTGCTCTTTACGCGCTGATTCTTTAAGTTCATTCGTGCTCTTCGTTACAGGCGTTTTTATCGATGCAGCAGTCTTTTTCTGGGTAGCGACAGTGTTCTTATTTGCAGCAAGGTAAAAGTTTCTTGCCTCAGTCGCACTCATCAACTTGGTCAGCAATCGAACGCTACGGTTCTGGCTGGTTTTATCGACCTGTCGTTCAGAAACCGGCTCGATCGAGACGATCCAGCTTTCAGCCAGGCCATCCATACGACACTGATAGGCGCCGCTTCCCTGTACCACACCTCGGTTTGTACTCAGGCGTTTGCGTTGGGCAAGATCTGCCACGGCATTAAAATTACTTCTATACAATAGGGAAAATTTACCGCCTTGTTCATGACAATATTGCGTCAGGATCGAACGCGGATACATGGCCTGAGTGCTGTTATTTTTCTGTGCTTGCCCCCAAAGATAAATATAATCTTTTGCACTGCCATCACGTTGATTCAAAGCCCGCTTGGCGATTAGCTCTTCCGGACTGGCAAAAGGATGTAAAACCCCTGATTTCAGCCGACTCACGCTATTACATCCCGCCAAGCCTATTGCCCCTATTATTAGAATTATTACGTTTAGCTTCACAGCAAATATCTCAACCCCAGATTCCCGTATAACATAGCCTAAATATCAGCAAACAACAAACACAAGATATTGATAAGTATCAAATTTAAAAGATAAAAAGGAGGCACATCATTCACAACCCTATACATTATGCCAAGCCTCAGCCTATAAAAATTGAGATAAGCATCCTTCTGGCGCGTAGTTAAAGGATAAATAACAGCGGGATTGAATCAGAAATAAATAGAACACCACATAAAAAGCCGAAGAAAGATAGCAATCTTTCTTCGGCAACTTATTCAGGATAACGGTACAGATCTTTATTATCATGTGTAAAAAATTACTTTTACCCTCTATAGCATTGTCTGAACAAGATCAGCATCAGAATAATTTCCTCAACGTACACTTCTTATTTTTATACGTTAAACCGCTGGAAATTAAACTCCATCTTCGCTGGTCATTAAGATTCTAATCAGGAAAACCAGACCTGAATACCCCTATATTGGGATGTTTTGCTCCTATTTGATCTGATCTGACCAACGGTCAGATCAAGCTTTTCGATTAGACATTAACGTCGATTTAGATATAAAAAGACAAAGATAAAATCATTTGGCTTTTACAATCTAATGGGTAACTTAGAAAAAATTAATCCAGATGGGATTCAAATGCTTTTAAACGTTTATAGATCGACATCAGCTCAATAATGGTCGGCCACGATAAAATCAGATATTGGAAAGACTCACGTACTTTTCCAAATACATTCAGGATTTGCATCATCAAACCCAGGGTGATCGTTCCTGCTGCAATACTCGGAAACAGGATAAATAATCCATAGATATTGTCTAACTGTAAGTACCAGATCCGGACCAGGTTGAAATAGGCATAGTGAAAATACAGACGAAAATAATTCCAGCGTACCCGGCTAAACAGTTCTTGCAGTGTCAGCGGATGAGCCCGATCAGCATGATCCTCTCCGTACACCAGTTCTTTACGGTAAGCAGCCTCGACTTTCTGGTTATTAAACTCCAGTCCTGGCAGTTTCATCCCGACCACCATCAAAATGACGGTACCCAATACGGCCCATCCAATAGAAGCCCACATTAAAGCATGCGGTATTTCTCCCACAATTGGCAGAACCTTTACATGACTTGAAAGCTGGTACAGGATAGGCAGAAACGCCATCAATAACATCAATGCTTCAATCAGGGAAACACTCAGCTGTTCCGTGGTTTTGGCAAAGCGCATGGTATCTTCCTGAATACGCTGGGATGCGCCTTCAATATGACGCAATTGTTCCCAATGTGCCGTGTAATAGTTATTCATCGCGGTACGCCAGCGGAACACATAATGGCTGACGAAAAACATATTAAATACGGCCAAAGTGACGTAAATCATGGCGATATAAATAAAGGTTAAAGCTTCTTGATAGAGAAGTGAAACATCTCCGCCACCGCTGCCTAGCATTTTCTGGATCTGGTCATAAAACGGGCTATACCATTCATTTAAAACGACATTGACCTGTACTCCAAACCAGATATTAAACAGGATAAAAGCCGAGCCCCAGACTGACCAACGCTGCCATGGATGTTGTGCTTTCCACGTCCAGAAGAGAGCAAATATGGCAGTGGCAAGAAAAAACCAAAGGTAGAACCAGAGAAACTTGGCTGACCAGAAACGACTGATACCGATAGCGAGACTTTCCTCAGAATAGCCTTCAGGGAAACCCAAATAGACTCCCCATCCTGATCCGCCAGTATGCCAAAGCACAAGATTAAGGATAAACCACAAAATCAGGCTGCTAAAAAACCAGACAGGTTGCGGAAAAAATGACTTGAACATGCTGACCGAGTTCTCCTTCTATATTTGGGTCATCCAAATGACGCCTAGTTTATTCTTATTTTAGACTTTTACTGTTATAAAGCATTAATTTTCAATTTAGTTTAAAAAATAACATAGCGATGCATAGTCCCTTATAAAATTTATTTTTATAGATTTTCAAAACGTATTTTTCTCTTAATGAGTCTTTTTATTCTTGATCAGCCTATCTAAAGCTCCAGAGGCAATCAGGCACATGAATCATCAAGTTTTTGCCTTATGTATTTTTAAATCCTGTACATCAGTACGGCCTATCTGTTTTATTACAAACGAATATAGCTTCTTAAGGTTCTATAAATAGAATAAAATCAAATACTCAATAATGGTTTTATAGATGTTTAGATAAAAGGTTTTGCTACTACTGAAGTGAACAAATCATTGACCCAGTTCTCATTTTTCGCAGAAATAGTTAAATTTTCAAAAATCATGCTATGATTTAACTCTCGAAAAGTAATCTTATTTTGGAATAAAACTATGGAAAGTTCGGTAATTGAATTACTTAAACCATTGACCTTAGAAAAGGAAAATTAGTCAGCTTGAACTCGACCCGGTCAATCATATCAACAATGATATTGAAGCGATCAAGCGTAAAAAGCTAAAATTGAAAGATGAAATTTATCGTCTGCTAAAAAGTTCTGAAGCCGATC
>NZ_VPEU01000072.1:0-6311 GCF_013416975.1 Acinetobacter sp. YH18001
TGATTGGTTACAATCAAGGCATGCACAGCGCATGCCTTTTTTGTGGCTTTGGCAATGGTGATGGGTACGTTGATGCGCAGTTTACCCGATATATTTTGAGTCTGTAGATTTGGCTGAAAGCTATTAAAAATAGCATCGAAGTCTTTAAGGAGTTGCAATGCTTTGTGATAGAAAGCTTCACCTTCTAAAGTCATGCTGACTTTACGGGTGGTTCTATTGAGTAATCTCACCCCCAATTCATGTTCAAGCTGTTTGATGGCTTTGGAAATCAGTGGACGATGCACACCCAATGTCTCAGCAGTGTGAGTAAAGCTTTGGGTTTCAACCACACGCACATATATCTGTAACTTCTGCAAATGATCCATTTAATTTTGCCATTCATTGAATATCGAAATTATAACAAATACGCCAATCTCAACTTAAAATGAGTTTTTCGAGTTGAATTGGCGAATGGCCAAGCTTCTTATTCAAAACAACGCAGACGGTGTGTGACAGAATCTTTCTGATAAAGCGATGTGATAAATGCCATAAATCTTTTGCTCTTACTTTTTGGATATTAAAGCGATCTACCAACTGGCCAATGACGGTCTCAATTTTTCTTCTAGCCTTCATCAACACTCTCATTGATTCTTTAGGTCTGAGATCAAGCATATTCTTTCTAAATGGTGTCTGTAAATCAACATATTGAAATTTATAGTATTCGATTAAGCTTGGTCTTAAATAGCCTTTATCTGCTCCCAATAATCCATGAATGTGTGTTGTAATTTCTGGTGCAATATCACGCTCATCAACATTCGCCAGGGCAAAAGTGTAGCCTGTGACCATACCATCAAAATTAATCACGATATGTCCCTTAAAACCATAGTATTTTTCCTGTTGAGCTGCACAATAACTAAAGCCTGCATGTTCTTTGAAGTTTTTATGTCTTTTTGCTCGACTATAGCGACAGACAGGAATAGGAAATCCATCAATAAAATGAATATTATCCTGACCATAATATGTAGTTAAGCGAGCTATGATTTTCTGATTGATCTGCCATAAGTTTGCACAATGTTTACAAAAATTAGGATATGACCCCAGTTTTGGAAACCAAGCTAACCAGTTGTTTTTAAAATACATCCAGATACTTTTATCTGTATCCATTCCAAGGAATTCACCCACAATTTGCATTGTGATAATTTCAATATCGGTAAGAGCGGGTGGAAAGCCACGAGTTCTGAGTGGTTTATTAACAACAATTGGATATAGCTCATCTATAATTAAATAGACAAAGATGATAAATTCTTCAATGGACATAACTGTAATTTTATTTTCTTGGTCGAAATTAAAGTGAGGTTATGTCCTTCTCATTTCAATGACTTAAAAAGTTGAGATTGGCGTAACAAATGGCTGATTTAAAGGTCTTATTCGAACGACATGATGTTTAGCCGTCCGATCAGGGATGGTCATGAATACAGAAAAAAATTAATCTTCAATCAGGTCAATTTTGAATGATAAAAAATATTTCACCTGCTTATGCAATGAACTTTACCCAAAGTTTAACTATATTGATTACGATATTGGATCGGTGTAACGTTAAACCAACGCTTAAATGCGCGTCTAAAGTTAGAACTGTCATGATAGTTTAATAGCGTTGCAATCGCATCGACAGATAAAGTACTGTCTGTTAAATAACGACGTGCTTGCTCCGACAAAATTGCATCTCGAATCTCCCTAAAGCTTGTGCCATCTGCGGCAAGTTGACGTGCCAATGTCCGTTTACTCATAAACAATGCCGCTGCAATTTGGTCTTCACTCAGTTCATGTAGCGAACTCGACAGCATCATTTTTTTTATCATATACACATAGCTTTGCTTGCCCGGTTTGAGCTGCTGTAGCATGCTTTCGCATTGTTGCATCGCGAGTAAATAACTGTCTTGATTGGCCGAGGCATTCGGAATGTGACATAGACTGAAAGGAAAGGTGGCTTTGATTGCAGGTGCGGAAAAAGAATAAGCGCCCGATAAATACTGCGCATAGGCTTGGTGATAGTCGGGTTCTGCGTGCGCAAAACAGATTTGAGCGTCATGGAGAGGGCGTCCAACAATAAATTCAGCACACTCAAATAAAATCACGGCACAGGTTTCAGCCAATAGACGATGTACCTGTTCAGACAGTTGAAAATCAAAATACAGTGATATATTGACTGAATGTTCGGTGTATTCAAGATTTAAACGTGCAAAGCTGATACGGGTGGGAATAAATTCCTGAAATGCTTTCAGTGCTATCAATAAATTTGGGCTACTGTTGACCAAGAATCCCATGGCACCATGTACTGAATAGCCACCGATTTTGTAGACACTCTTTAGTTTAATATTTTAATACGCTAGTTAAGCGTAAACTAGAATATGGAGATCTTAAGTTTCTCTCGGCAATTTAAATGAAAAGAAACGGGAGTTAATAGTATGAGTCAAGACCCTAAAAAATGTCCTGTTACCCACCTGACTACTGAAGCTGGTGCCCCTGTGGTCGACAATCAGAACAGTATGACGGCAGGTGCGCGTGGACCTTTACTTGCCCAGGATTTATGGCTGAATGAAAAACTGGCCAACTTTGTCCGTGAAGTGATTCCAGAGCGTCGTATGCATGCCAAAGGTTCAGGTGCTTTCGGTACCTTTACCGTGACCAATGATATTACCCAATATAGCCGCGCTAAAATTTTCTCTGAAGTCGGCAAAAAAACCGAAATGTTTGCGCGTTTCTCAACGGTGGCGGGTGAACGTGGTGCGGCCGATGCAGAACGTGATATTCGCGGTTTTGCCCTGAAATTCTATACTGAAGAAGGCAACTGGGATCTAGTTGGCAACAATACTCCGGTATTTTTCCTGCGGGATGCCCGCAAGTTCCCTGACCTGAATAAAGCAGTCAAACGTGACCCGAAAACCAACAAGCGCAGTGCCACCAATAACTGGGATTTCTGGACATTATTGCCTGAAGCCTTGCATCAGGTGACCATTGTCATGTCGGATCGCGGTATTCCTGCTGGCTACCGTCATATGCATGGTTTTGGCAGCCATACCTTCAGTTTTATCAATGCCCAAAATGAACGCTTCTGGGTGAAATTCCATATGCGTACCCAGCAAGGCATCCAGAACCTGACCGATGCTGAAGCAGCAGACTTGATTGCCAAAGACCGTGAAAGCAGCCAGACCGACCTGTTTGATGCCATCGAACGTAGCGACTATCCAAAATGGAAAATGTACGTTCAAGTCATGCCAGAACTGGAAGCCGAAACAGTGCCTTATCATCCATTTGACCTGACCAAAGTCTGGCCGAAGGGCGATTATCCACTGATTGAAGTCGGTGAATTTGAGCTGAACCGCAATCCGGAAAACTATTTCCAGGATGTAGAACAGGCAGCCTTTGCACCTAGTAATCTTGTACCGGGCATCAGCTACTCACCGGACCGTATGTTACAGGCACGTTTAGTGAACTATGCCGACGCAGCGCGTTACCGTGTTGGTGTAAATCATTCACAGGTTCCGGTCAATGCTGCACGCTGCCCTGTAAACTCTAATCGTCGTGATGGTCAGGGCCGCATGGATGGCAACTATGGTTCATTGCCACATTATGAACCGAACAGTTTTAACCAGTGGCAGGAACAACCTCAGTTTAAAGAACCAGCATTAAAGATTACCGGTGATGCTGATTTCTGGGACTTCCGTGAAGATGACAATGATTACTTCAGCCAGCCACGTGCCCTGTTCAATTTGATGAATGATGAGCAGAAACAGGCCCTGTTTAATAACACGGCCGCAGCGATGGGTGATGCGCTAGATTTCATCAAATACCGTCATATCCGCAACTGTTATGCTTGCGATCCAGCTTATGGGCAAGGCGTTGCTAAGGCCTTAGGTATGACTGTAGCAGATGCTCAAGCGGCACGTGAAACAGATCCTGCTAAAGGTTTGCCAAGCTTTCTTTAATTTATTTTACTTTCTCTTCCTCTTTTAAGGGGGAGAGGAGGTAAACTATGGAATATAGCATAAGAAGGTGAAAACCTTATGCCATAAATTCTCTATTAAGGATCATAAAGAAAAACTAAGATTTCTCTTTCAGAATTTGTGAAAAAATTTTAACTTTTTCTAATGTGGCGTCTACACCTTGCTTAAAAAAGGTATCCACCAGTGCCGAACCGATCACCACCAGATCAACTTTATTGGCTAAGGCTTTCACATGACTTTCATCTTTAATCCCAAAGCCAATAGCAATCGGGATATTAAAAATTGGTTTGATTTCAGCAATCTTTTTTTCAAGATTGGTCAGATTTAAAGTACCGCCGGTGAGACCATTTTCCGCAACATGATATAAAAATCCTGTCGCACTGGCTGAGATTTGTTTCAATCGCTCAACTGGAGTAGTGGGTGCGCTCATTGCAATTAAATGCATATTTTTTTCATTTAATATCTGTTTAAATTTTTCCCGATATTCATAAGGGGCATCTAGGATCAGAATCCCCTCAATCAAATTTTCGGTATCCGCAACCAGCTTCTCGAAACCATATTGTATGATCGGGTTTAAATAGGTCATTAAAATAATCGGGGTGGTTTCATCCTGTAAACGGATAGCTTTCACGAGCTCAATGGTTCGATGCACGGTCTGACCAGAAGCGAGTGCTCTAACATGAGCAGCCTGGATGGTCTCTCCATCGGCCACAGGATCAGAAAATGGGATGCCCACTTCGATGATATCAGCTCCAGCTTGACCCAATTGACTAAATAGACGATAACTTTCATTAAAATCAGGATCTCCGGCAGTAAAATAACAGACTAAACCACTGCGATTTTCCTGTTTTAATTGCATTAGTTTTTGATCTAAACGGTTCATGCGCGTGCTCCTGCAAGATACTTTTTGACTGTGTCTAAGTCTTTGTCACCTCGACCGCTTAAATTGATGATAATTGTCTGTTCCGGATGCATTTCTTTCGCAAGTTTGATGGCATAGGCAATAGCATGAGAACTTTCCAGCGCTGGGATAATGCCCTCTTGCTGGCTCAGTAGTTGAAAGGCATGTACAGCCTCTTCATCTTTGACTGCTGCATAAGTCACGCGGCTTGTTTCAAACAGGATGCAATGCTCAGGGCCAACCCCAGGGTAATCCAGTCCTGCGGATATGGAATGTCCCTCTAGAATTTGCCCGTCTGAATCTTGCAGTAAGTAAGTCAAATTACCATGCAAGACGCCGACTCGACCTTTGGAAATCGAGGCAGCATGTTCATGACTATCAGTGCCTTTCCCGCCAGCTTCAATTCCAAACATTTTGACATTGGTATCCTCTAGAAAGGGGTGCATGAGTCCTAATGCATTGGAACCCCCACCGACACAAGCAACCAAAGCATCTGGGAGTTTATTTTCTTTAAGAAGAATCTGGTTTCTGGCTTCGATGCCAATAATTTTCTGGAACTCTCTCACAATAGTCGGGTAGGGATGCGGGCCAGCACCAGTTCCTAGCAGATAGTAAGTCGTGTCGACATGACTGATCCAGTCACGTAAGGCTTCATTCATAGCATCTTTCAGGGTTCCACGGCCTTTTTTTACGCCTTGTACTTCAGCACCAAGTAATTTCATACGTTCAACATTCGGTTGCTGACGTTGAATATCTGTTTTACCCATATAGATCGTGCATTTCATCTTAAAGAGTGCACAGACGATTGCTGTGGCAACACCATGCTGTCCTGCACCTGTTTCAGCAATGATTCTGGTTTTACCCATGAATTTAGCCAATAATATTTGCCCCACACAGTTATTGATCTTATGGGCGCCGGTATGGTTCAAATCTTCTCGCTTGAGATATATTTTGGCTCCCCCTGCGTAGGAAGTTAGATTTTTTGCATAGAATAGCGGGCTAGGGCGACCCACGAAGTCGGTTAAAATCTGTCGATATTCAGCCCAAAATTCAGGTTGATTCCGTATGGTATTAAAGGCTTGTTCTAAATCTTGTAGAGCTGGCATCAGGCTTTCAGGCATATAGCAGCCACCAAATTTACCGAAAAAACCACCTTGATCAGGACCCTGACCGATATAAGGAGTTGTCATTGTCTTTCTCTTAAAATTTCAACATTGATTGGATCTTAAAAGATTTCCATTTTCCTGATAATTGATATATTTTTGATTTATGATGTTAGAAAAATTTACAGCATGAAACGTAGAACCTTACCGCCCTTAAATTCACTTAAAGCATTTGAAGCGGTCGCTAGACATCAAAGCTTCAGCTTGGCTGCGGAAGAACTGTGTGTCACTCATAGTGCAATCAGCCATCAAATCAAACAGCTC
>NZ_VPEU01000073.1:0-6242 GCF_013416975.1 Acinetobacter sp. YH18001
TCCAGCAGGAAAGGAATATGATTTCAAAAACTTATTATCAGAACTTCAAAGTTTGATAACTTCTGCAAAAGATAATCATGAGAAACAAGTTCGCCAAGAACTTTATGATTTGACTCAAAATGCATGTAATGCATTTAATGATGTAGCTTCAAGCGAAATTAGAAAACAAATGAATAACGTGATCAGTAAATAATTTTCATCGTTTACTTGATTAATAGCTAAGTTAGCTAAGTCGGAGGTACAGGAACTTAAAGTTCCTGTATTTTTACCCTATCACCGACTATTTTAAACCTCACATCTAAATCCGCAAACTTCATTCCATAAACCCGTTCCTCATCATCCTGATAAGCAGGTCTCGGATCTAAAGAGAGAACTTTTTCGAGTTCTTGCAGTATTTGTGGAGAAACTTTTCCCTTATTCATGAACTGCTGTTTTTGCTGCTCCGCCTCTTCTGTCCAAATTACCGATTTACGTTGTGGCTCATCCTGTGCATAACCACTTTGTGCCTCAATCACGGCATCTGAATACTGAATATAGGGCTTGATATCGACAATCGGCGTTCCATCCAGCAAATCACTTCCATTTAGATACACACGTACATTCTTGCCGACCTTCTTGACTTCTTTGAGTTGAACGACTGACAAGCCAATCGGCGCTGGACGATACATGCTCCGTGTCGCAAAGACGCCAATCTTCTGATTGCCGCCCAAACGTGGTGGGCGTACTTGCGGACGGAATTTCGCATTCTCCTGATATTTATTATCATGAAACTGCCAGATCAGCCAGAGATGACTAAAAGCCTCAATTCCTTCAAATGCCAGCAAGTCATTATAGGGGCCGACCATTTCGATATAACTTTCGACCTGCACCAGATTGGGCTGCCGTGGAATACCAAATTTTTCTTTATAGGGTGATTGCATATAACCAATAATCGGCAACTTAATTTCAGTCATCATCACTTTTTTTGATAAGCTCAATTAAATATATTCAGTTTATAGAGAATGGATTTAGTTTAGAATAGCAAGTTGTTCTAATTTGATAACTTATTGAGACCTTTAATGGCTGCTTTTAACGTCGAAAAGATTACTCACGTCCACCACTGGAATGATACTTTATTCTCTTTTAAAACGACTCGTGACACTGCTTTACGTTTTAAAAACGGTCAGTTTGTAATGATCGGCCTTGAAGTCAATGGCAAGCCCTTAATGCGTGCATATTCAATTGCAAGTGCCAACTACGAAGAAGAGTTAGAGTTTTTCTCAATTAAAGTGCCGGATGGCCCACTGACTTCCATTCTACAAAAAGTAAAAGTCGGCGATGACATCCTGATTTCTAAAAAACCGACAGGTACTTTGGTGCTAGATGACCTGAACCCAGGTAAAAACTTGTATCTTCTGTCTTCAGGCACTGGCCTTGCACCATTCTTGGCGACCATCCGTGATCCTGAAACTTATGAACGTTTTGAAAAAATCATTATCGTGCATGGTACCCGTTTCATTTCTGAACTGGCTTATCAAGATTTGATTTTGAATGAAGTACCAAATCACGAATTCTTCTCAGAGCTTGGTGCAAAAGAAAAATTAGTATACTACCCGACTGTGACGCGTGAAGAATATCCGAACCAAGGTCGCGTTACGACTGCAATTGAAACCGGCGAACTGTTTGAAAAAATTGGTCTGCCACGTTTTAACCCGGAAACGGATCGCGCTATGTTGTGTGGTAGCCCAGCCTTCCTCGACGATGTTGCTGCACTTCTAGACCAACACGGTCTAAAAGAGTCACCTAAAATGGGTGTTCTAGGCGATTACGTGATTGAACGTGCATTCGTGGAAAAATAAAATCTGATTTTAGATGATCAGAATTAAAAAAACCGAAGCTTGAAGCTTCGGTTTTTTATTTGAATCGGCGTTAAAAAATTAACGATCACGACCTTCCTGATTGGCAGAACCTGAACAGCCTGCGCCACCACCAATGATAAAACCGCTTTCTGCCTTACATGAACCGATCATACGGCCATGTGAGTCAAATGTAGTCACTGTCGATGCACAGCCTGTTAATACCAGTGTCAGTGCAATAAGTGCTGATAATTTCATGATATTCCCCTGTATTCTTTATGGCTTTAAATTAATCTGGTTTTGACTTGGCAGTGCTGGCAACAAACCCGTCTTGGCATCCATGCTATTGTAATTCACACCCATCGCATTACCTGAACCACCACAATGGGCACTTGCAGTTGAAAGCAGACCGCGTGTTGCTTTACATGATCCAATCACCTGACCGGTGGCATCATAAGTAATGACCATAGAGCTACAGCCCGTCATCAGCACCATGGCCGCAAGTGAAAGTAGTTTTATGAAGTTCATTGTCCCCCCTCAAAAACAATAAAAATTAAATGGTTAAGTTATATTGCTATTCTATAAATTTCGCGGATGATTCTTTCTAAAATTAGTGGATTTGTAAAGCTTTATTTTTCATCTATTTAAAATATACAGGCCATAAAAAAGCTGCCCGTTAAGCAGCTTTTTTAGGATTAAACTTAAATATTCAGAATCAGGCTGACTCATGTCCTAATGCCCGTTCTGCCAGTGCCTGCTTCACAATCTGATAACCCGCAGTTAAACCAAGACTCGCCATAATCATCGCCACTATTATATCTGGCCACAGACTGCCTGTACCAAAAACCCCGACTGCTGCCAGAATCACGGCAGCATTGCCAATGGCATCATTTCGGCTACACAGCCAGACTGACCGCATATTGGAATCACCTTCACGAAAGGCATAAAGAATGACTGCCGTAAATACATTTGCCAGCAATGCCAGCACACCAATCAAGCCCATGGTCAGTGCCTCTGGCGGAATGCCTTGCAGATAGGCATAAATGACTTTTCCCATGATCACCAGGCCAAATAAGGCCATGGTCATTCCCTTGAGTAAAGCGACTGTTGCGCGCCAGTACAGACTTGCACCGATGACCGCCAAAGAGACGCCATAATTGACGGCATCACCAAAGAAGTCCAAGGCATCTGCCCACAAAGCCGATGAATGTGCATAGGCCCCACCAATCAGTTCCACCACAAATAAAGTCAGGTTCACCACCAAGGCAATCCATAACGCCGTTCTAAACTTACTGTTAGGTTTGGGTGGGACAGGTTCATGACTACAGCTACAGGCCATGTTGATCTTCCATACTTTCGTGCAAAAAATGAGTTAAAATAATTAGAAACTATGGACTAACTCCAAGGTCAAGCAGGAGCGAGCAATGTCAGTCTATTTAATTTCAGAAATAGCCAAAAAGACTGCTTTAAGCACAGATAGCATTCGCTTTTATGAGAAGAAAGGCTTGATACAGCCGAATTTTCGAGCAAGTAATCGCTATCGTTATTATGGTGAAGAAGCCCTGAAAAGGCTGCTTTTTATCAAACGCTGTCGTGCTTTGGACATGTCCTTAAAAGAGATTGAAGCCCTGATTAAACTCGAACAGAATCCGCAGCAGGAATGCAGTGCAGTGAATCAGCTCATTGACCAGCATTTAGAAGATATCTCCAAAAAAATTAGGGAATTACAGCTATTCGAACAACAACTGATTGCACTTCGCAAAAGTTGTAATGTCCCGACCACCATTGATCATTGCCAGATTTTAAAAATGCTCGAACAGACTGAAAATAATTGAATATTGAATAATTTTAGTGCTTCATTTCACTCAAAATAAAACATTCTTTTTATTCTAAATTGCTTATTTCCGAGTAATTTACTGGGTTGAATCCAAATTTTAGATGGTTAGAATAAAGCCGTACTTTTTATATGTCTTTCGATTCCATCATGAGCCTGACGACCGTTACTGAACTCCTCTCACCTGCCGGTTCACTGAAAAATATGCGCTATGCCTTCGCCTATGGTGCAGATGCAGTCTATGCAGGTCAGCCGCGTTATAGTTTGCGCGTTCGTAATAATGAATTTGATCATGACAATCTGGCGATTGGCATTCAAGAAGCCCATGAGCTAGGTAAAAAGTTCTATGTGGTCGTCAATATCCAGCCGCATAATTCCAAACTGAAAAATTTTATTCGTGATCTGGAACCTGTGGTGGCGATGCAGCCGGATGCGCTGATCATGTCTGATCCGGGCCTGATCATGATGGTGCGTGAACATTTTCCAGAAATGGATATTCATCTGTCTGTGCAAGCCAATGCAGTGAATTGGGCAACGGTAAAATTCTGGAAAAATATGGGACTCACGCGCGTGATTCTGTCACGTGAATTATCGATTGAAGAAATTGCTGAGATTAAACAGCAAGTACCGGATATGGAGATTGAGGTTTTCGTACATGGTGCGCTGTGCATGGCTTATTCCGGCCGTTGCATGCTGTCTGGTTATATGAATAAACGTGATGCCAATCAGGGTGCGTGTACCAATGCCTGCCGCTGGGAATACAAAGTTCTGGATGCGAAGGAAGATGAAACTGGTGATGTGATTCCAGTGAAAAATCTGGATTCAGGCTGCTGCTCTCAAGATGCCGACGAAGCACATATGCAAGCACAGCATCAATTTGATGAACCGATATTATTACAGCGCAATGATGAAGACATGTTTGCTGCCGAAGAAGATGAACACGGCACTTATTTCATGAATTCTAAAGACTTACGTGCGGTACAACATGTCGATCGTCTGATCAAGGTCGGGGTACATTCCTTGAAGATTGAAGGCCGGACCAAATCCTATTTTTACTGTGCCCGTACCGCACAAATCTATCGTAAGGCCATTGATGATGCGCTTGCGGGCCAACCATTTGACCCAGCATTGATGACGCAATTAGAAGGTCTGGCCAATCGTGGGTATACCGAAGGTTTCCTGCGCCGTCATGTGCACAGTGAATATCACAATTATGAAAATGGCTCTTCAAGTTTTGACCATCAACAGTTCTGCGGTGAAGTCTTAGAACGTAACTGTAACTCCATCAAAATTGATGTAAAAAACCGTTTTGTCGTGGGTGATTCCTTAGAGCTGATGACGACTCAAGGCAATATCAGCTTTGTTTTAACCGAAATGAAAGACAAAAAAGGCAATCTGATTTCTGAGGCTAAAGGCTCAGGTCATATCGTCGAGATTCCGGTTCCAGCAGATGTAGATATGCAATATGCACTGCTCATCCGCAATCTGCCGACATCGACTATAGATATTTCGGCATCGTCACTGGCTTATCAGGGGAGTTAAACATGGCGCTGCTGATTACCGACAAATGCATCAATTGCGATATGTGTTTAGCAGAATGTCCAAATGATGCGATTTATGAGGGTGCGAAAGTCTATGAGATTGATGTGAACCGTTGTACGGAATGTGTCGGCTTTTATGAGCGCCAAACCTGTGTAGATGTATGCCCAATTGAGTGCATTGTGCCGCATCCTGAGCATGTAGAGACACAAGAGCAACTGTTAGAAAAATTTAAAGTCTTGAATTTGTTCCAGTCTTAAGTACTGATCAAGCATTGGAATAAATATTGCATTGAATAAAGACAACCTTGGGGAAGGCTGAATAATAAGAGGCAAAACAAAAACAGTACAGAGGAAAGAAACAGCTAGAAGCAATTGGGGATGCTTCTGGCTGATCTAAAAAAGGAAGCAAATATAACAATAAAAAAAGGAACTCTGGTGTTAGCGTCCGGAGTTCCTATAAAAAAGGTATAACAAAGATAATCGAGATCGAACACCAAGGTTTTGGGGAACCTTGGTGTTATTTTTTACTGACCTGAACGGATGATGTAATCAAATGCAGACAGTGATGCTTTCGCACCTTCACCGGTGGCAATGATGATCTGCTTATACGGAACAGTAGTACAGTCACCCGCCGCAAATACACCTTTCACATTGGTTTCGTTGCGTTCATTAATCAGGATCTCGCCACGATTTGAAAGTTCAACCGCTGTTGCTTTTAAGAAATCGGTATTCGGCAACAAACCAATCTGTACGAAGATACCAGCCAATTCAACAGTGTGCTCTTCATCTGTTACACGATCTTTGTATTTCAGTGCAGTCACTTGTGAACCGTCACCCACCACTTCAGTCGACAAGGCATTTTTAATCACCGTGGTGTTTGGCAAGCTTGTTAATTTGTCCTGAAGTACCTGATCCGCACGAAGCTTGCTATCAAACTCAACCAAAGTCACATGCTCTACAATCCCTGCAAGATCAATTGCAGCTTCTACACCTGAGTTACCCCCACCGATTACCGCAACACGTTTGCCTTTA
>NZ_VPEU01000074.1:0-6180 GCF_013416975.1 Acinetobacter sp. YH18001
GTCCTATTGCTTTATTTATTTAATTGGCTATATTTCACTCTATGTTAGGTTGTTGTATGAAGGCTCTATGAGTTTTTGGCAAAAGTTGTTTTCTGTGGAACAACACAATGAACACAAGAATCAGATTGCTTGTGTAGAAAATGATTGCTCTTTCAAGACAAATGAACAGCTTCTTGAAGCTTTGTCTAAAGCAACTGATGAAGAGATCATCATCGGAATTAAAAAGGTTCTTGTATCACGCGGCTATAGCCGTAAGGAACTGAATGAACTTCAACACTTGCCCTTGCAGTAATCGGCAAAGGCTCTAGCCTGATCAAAAAAAGCACTTGTGTAACCAGGTGCTTTTTTTATATCTGTCGCTTTAATTACATTGAAGAAGAACCAAACTTAGAGAGTTCAATTGTATAAATCCGACTACACAACCTTCTGCCTTCTATTGAGTAATTGGTAATAAATCTGAACACTTCTTCCTCTCACTTTTTCTGATTTTATTGAAATGTAAAAGTTAGCTTAGGCTATTTATAGGTGTTACTGAACAGATGTTCATCTGAATTCTGCCATACAGGTGATCAAGTCACTTGCTGCATACGCCTATTGCTTGTCTGCCTAAACTCAAGCAAAGCGTCGATTAATTTAGCAAAAGGCAGTACACTTGTTATTAAACTACAATGCTTTTTTAAATGGCTTAATTCTGATATGCAACAGACTAAACGGTTTCCCATAGGAGCGCACCTTATGGTTAAACATTTCGGTTATACCCATCATGGGATATACGCTGGACGTGGTCGTGTTATTCATTATTCGGGCTTTGCACATTTATTCAAGAAACGCCCCATTGAAATAACCTCTATTGAAAAATTCAGTCATGGCAAAGCGATTCATGTGCAACATTATGACTCAGCGAAATATAAAGGCCGTAAAGTTGTGCGTCGCATGCGTTCCAGAATGCATGAAAATAATTATCATCTGATTATCAATAATTGCGAACATCTGTGTACTTGGGCGATTACCGGCGTAGAAAGCAGCCCGCAAGTGATCTATATGATGAATCGCCTGACCACGATTGGTTATATCAGCTCGATGATGAGTTTCATGAACAGCATGTTCCTGACCCTGACCACGACGAGTTTTGCCTTGGCCTTGTACATCAAGAAGAAGCTTAGAGATAAAGCCAATCTGCGTTTGCAACAATACCGTGAATTGCAAGATCAGGCTAAAACGAAAGTGTCAGACCTGACTAATCTTAAACATCGTTAATTTAAAGCTCAGCCTGCCGATGATTTTTTGTTAGTAAGAAATTTTGAGTTCGGGTTTAAACTTTGATATTAAAAGGAACAGATCAGGTTAAATAACCTTTTTTGGCCTGAATCGCTTCAGGTAAACCTTTACCCAAAGAGCTTAAGGTTTCCCGCTCTACCAGTCGTACCATTGAATCGAGTGGCAGATCATTATCCTGTAGCCCAAAAGGCTCTTCTAGCTCAGCACTGAGCTCATCTAGGCCTAAGAGCATATAAGCAATCAACCCGACCAGAATCGGCGTCCACAGGCCCAGATTGGCCTGCAAACTAAAAGGCAAAATAAAACAGAACGAATACACTGCACGATGTAACAGTACCGAATAAGAAAATGGCAATGGCGTCGACAGTATCCGGTCACAACCGGCCTGAATATTGCCCAAGGCCACAGTATGCTGATTCAAATTGTTATAAATAATATCGCTGATGTTGCCCTGCTTATATTGCTGAACCAACTCCTTTTGCATCTGTTCCAGCACCCATTGTGAAGGATTGATTTGCACGAGCAACTGATCGAATGCCATATTTTCAAAATGCGTGGTTGTTTGGTAATGCTGAATACTTTGTACTTGCTGTCTGAGCCGGTCACGCAACAGATGGCTAAACAGCATCATGCGATATAACAAGACCTCGCGGGTCTGATCATCCAGCACATGGCTGTCCCGGCATAAATGACGTGTGGTGGCGATTAGCGCTCCCCAGAGCTTGCGCCCTTCCCACCAGCGCTCATAACATGCCGTATTTCTAAAGCTGAGAAAGATCGAAAGAATCACACCAAAAATGGTAAAGCCGATTGCGGGTACGGCAGGAAGATTCACAAAATGTGCCTGACTCAAATAGACCAGTAGGCCGGAAATAAAGACCACCAAGACTAAAGCCGGCAATACCTTAGGCAAAATTGTGCCCTGCCAGGCAAACAGTAAACCGATACTATTGTTTTTATCACGCACAATCATGGCATTTTCCCTGCTGTATTGAAAAAGCCCAACCGAAGTTGGGCTTTTAATATCTGATTTAAACCTGATTATTTGCCTGGCTTGAAACTGTCTTTCAAGTCAAGAATACGGTTAAATACTGGTTTCTTGCTATTATGATCGTATTGATCGGCAACGAAGTAACCTTCACGCTCAAACTGGAAGCGATCTTCCGGTTGAGCTTGCGCCAATGCCGGCTCAATCACGGCTTGAACCACCTTTAATGATTCAGGGTTCAGGTTGGCCAGGAAGTCATCACCCACTTCAGGATCCGACTCAGTGAACAGACGTTCATAAATACGGACTTCGGCAGGCACACCTTTAGTCGCAGATACCCAGTGAACCACGCCTTTCACCTTGCGGCCTTCAGGGTTCTTACCCAAAGTTTCAGGATCAATCGAACATTTCAGCTCAACCACTTCACCATTTTCATCTTTAATGACTTCATCACATTTGATCACATAGGCATGACGCAAACGTACTTCACCACCTGGAATCAGACGTTTAAAGCCTTTTGGTGGTTCTTCCTCAAAGTCTTTACGGTCAATAAACAGCTCAGTGGTTAAAGGAATCACGCGTTCGCCCATGTCCACGTTCGGATGACGTGAATGGGTCAGATCCATATCTGCTGGCAAGTTGCTTAAGGTCACTTTCAGTGGATTTAACACGGCCATACCACGCGCTGCAGTATTTTCCAGAGACTGGCGGATGCAATATTCCAGCATCGCGACATCGACAATACTACCATCCACTTTCGATACACCGACACGCTGGCAGAAATCACGCAGACCTTCAGGTGTAAAACCACGGCGACGCATACCGACTACAGTTGGCATACGTGGATCGTCCCAACCATTCACATGAGCACCTTCAACCAGTTTACGTAATTTACGTTTCGAGGTGATAGTGTAATCCACATTCAAACGGCTAGATTCGTACTGACGTGGCACAGATGGTGATTTAACCTTTGCCACCACCCAGTCATAGAACGGACGGTGATCCTGGAACTCTAATGTACAAAGCGAGTGGGTAATGCCTTCAATCGCATCAGACAATGGATGCGCATAGTCGTACATTGGATAAATTTTCCATGTATCGCCCGTCTGATGGTGCGCTGAATGCAAAATACGATACAAGATCGGATCACGCATATGTACGTTCGGTGAGGTCATATCGATTTTAGCGCGTAAAACAGCCTGACCTTCAGCATATTCGCCGCTACGCATCTTCTCAAAACGTTCCAGATTCTCTGCAACAGTTGCATCACGTTGTGGCGAGTTCTTACCCGGCTCGACAAAATTACCGCGGTTTAAACGGATGTCTTCGGGGCTTTGTAAATCCACATAGGCATCACCCTGTTCAATCAGCTGAACCGCCCATGTATAAAGTTGATCAAAATAGCTCGATGCATAGCGCGGCTCGCCCTCCCACTGGAAGCCCAACCATTTCACATCATTGGCAATACCATCAACATATTCCTGTTCTTCAGCATCCGGATTGGTATCATCAAAACGAAGATTACACACCCCCTGGAATTCTTCAGCAATCCCAAAGTTCAAGCAAATTGCTTTCACATGGCCAATATGTAAGTAGCCATTTGGCTCAGGCGGAAAACGCGTGACGATCTGTTGGGTACGACCAGCGGCTAAATCATCCGTAATGACCTGACGTACAAAGTCCAAGCCCGGTTGTTGTTCTTGCTGCTGCACTGAATCGACTGCATTGTTCTTTTGGGTCGGGTTCTCGGGCAGAGATGTCACAACATCATTTGGCTTCATGATCAATCATTCACTTCTAAAGTTAAAAAGGGATTAACGAATATTTAATCGCACAGGTTGTACGCATATTCATTATCAAAGTTCCTTAGTTTAACTAGAGGTGAATAATCTCTCAACCGCTAACTATGGTATTTGATTTCAATTCACCCATTTTAAAAAATGAAAATACGGCGAGTTGCCTGAAACTAAAATATCAGTGCCTGTACAAGCAGTAAAATCATTAATTTACGCCAATTCAAAATAGGGTGCCTGATAGGGCAATATCTGAAATGCCTTGATAAATCAACGTATAAATAAGGTACTATTTTTATGCTTTTAACAAAGAAAATAATGTTTTTACTTGCCTAGTCGATTGTAGTTTGCTTATGCTTCACTCATTCAGAAAAAACCATGGCACTCGTCCATGATTAGGAGATTACACAATGAGTTTTCCTCAAGTCGAATTAAACACCAATAAAGGTCGTATTGTTCTTGAACTCAATGCTGAAAAAGCACCTAAAACAGTGGCTAACTTTTTAGAATATGTGCGTGACGGTTTTTATGACGGCGTAATTTTCCACCGTGTGATTGATGGTTTCATGATCCAGGGTGGTGGTATGGATGAAAACTTCAAAGAAAAAGCGACCCGTGATGCAATCGAAAATGAAGCAGACAATGGCTTAACTAACGATTTGGGCACAATTGCCATGGCGCGTACGCAAGCTCCACATTCTGCATCTGCTCAATTCTTCATTAACGTTGGCAACAACGCATTCCTTAACCATTCTGGTAAAACAGCACAAGGTTGGGGTTATGCAGTATTTGGTAAAGTGACTGACGGCATGGACATTGTCAACGAAATTAAAGGCGTTCGTACTGGCAACCGTGGCTACCACGCTGATGTTCCACTAGAAAATGTGGTTATTGAGTCTGCAAAAATCATTTCTGAATAAAAAACGTCCTCTCCGTTCTTTATGAGTTTTAAAGCGATGCTTTAAAACGGTGTAATGGAAAATCCCTCATATAAATGAGGGATCTAGAGAGGAATAAAAGGAAAAGATTCGTGACCTATCTGTTTATCTCAGATTTACATTTGTCACCTGATCACCCTCGACTTGTTCGGGGGTTTTTAGATTTATTGACCGAATATCAAGATCAAAATACCCGATTGTATATTTTGGGTGACTGGTTCAATGCCTGGATCGGTGATGACTATACAGCCCCATGGCTGGACGAAATTATCACTGCCTTAAAACAGTTTATTCAGGCTGGTAATCAGGTATATTTTCAGGCAGGCAACCGGGATTTTGTTCTCGGCAGCAAGTTTTTAGCTCAATTTGGCGGAAAGCTACTTCCTGAGATAGACCAACTGAACATTGCAGGAACACGTTTTCGCCTGGAACATGGTGATGCACTGTGTACCGATGACATCGCTTATCAGCGCTTTAAAAAGATTATCCGGCATCCACTTATGCTAGGCTTATTAAAGCGTACACCGCTGTCTTTCCGTAAAAAATTAGCCAATGGCTTTCGTCAGCAAAGTCATCAGGCGCAGCAGTTTAAAAGCTATGAAGTCATGGATGTTAATGATCAGGCCGTTGAGCTGGCATTACAAGACCTTGACGTATTGATCCATGGCCATACGCATCGCGCAGCCATTCATCCGTTAGGTCAGAAAAAAAGAATCGTACTGGGTGACTGGAAGGAAGACAGTGCCGAGATACTGGAAATTCAGGAAAACCAAGATTTCGAGACCCTAAAACTAAAAAAGTGGCGATATTAATCGGCCACTTTTTTTAAGATATGTGTTTGCTTAGCACAGACGATAAAGCTTATTCACACCGGTATAGAAACTTTTACCATCAAGGTTAAACAGAATTTCTTCACCTGTTTGTAGCTGGATCATTTTTCCAACTTCTACCCAGATAAAACCATCCTGAGTGTTTTGCTTGCGCTTTAAAGGAACAAGTTTAACATTAATTTCGCCACCATTTACGGCTGTAGCGGTATGCCATTCATTTAATATATTCAAAATATTTACTCATAAAATGAGCTTTTTGTGACTGTACAAAGAGATTAAGAAAACCAAATTTGTATAATAATTCTGTAGTTACTAGATGTTATTCAAGCTCAAGCTTGAACCAAAAGTGAATC
>NZ_VPEU01000075.1:0-6192 GCF_013416975.1 Acinetobacter sp. YH18001
AACCACCCGTAACCGAGATGACCAAAAACGGGCAGATGATTTAGTGAAACGTAATTTTAATGCTGATCATCCAAACCAACTATGGGTGGGTGACTTTACGTATATTCAAACTCATTCAGGCTGGGTATATACCGCATTTGTTATTGAACCGTACCGGGTTTGTCGGAGAGTCAATATTCTGAGAGACTATTCCGATGAAAAAACCAAACTATACCCCCGAAATTAGAGAAAGAGCGGTTCAATTACTAGGTGTTTAGTCCCAGATTTTAATGGTGCAATATTCTCAGATAAATGGAAGGAAGCACTATGGGACAAGTTCTACACAGCAGCGCCACAACGACACAGGCAGTGCGTCGAGCAATACAAAATAGTCAAGAGAGCTTAAGAACGCTAGCCAAGCGTTACGGCATCAATCAAAAGACCGTCGCAAAATGGAAGAAACGTACTTCAGTAGATGATCTTACAACCGGGCCAAAGAATCCTCGCTCAAGCGTGTTATCGCCTGAAGATGAGGCGGCAATTGTTGCTTTTCGAAAACGCACTTTGTTGCCGCTAGACGATTGCCTTTATGCATTGCAGCCGAGTATTCCTTATCTGACACGCTCGTCGTTACACCGCTGCTTGCAGCGGCATGGTATTTCACGACTGCCTGAGGTACAAGGTGATCGCCCTGTCAGGAAGCGCTTCAAGAGCTACCCCATTGGTTACTTTCATATCGACATCGCTGAGATGCGAACAGCACAGGGTAAGCTTTATCTCTTCGTTGCCATTGATCGCACTTCCAAGTTCGCGTTCACTGAATTGCATACTAAAGCCAGTAAGATGGCAGCCGCGGAGTTCCTGCGCAATCTGGTTAAGGCTGTGCCCTATAGAATCCATACGGTGCTAACAGATAACGGCATCCAGTTCACGAACCGCACCTGTGATCGCTACGCCTCTGAGCACATCTTTGATCGGATTTGTACTGAATGTGGCATTGAACATCGTCTTACCAAGGTCAAGCATCCATGGACCAATGGACAGGTCGAGCGGATGAACCGAACGATTAAAGAAGCTACTGTCAAACGGTTCCATTACGACGATCACACTCAGCTATGCATTCACCTTGCTGATTTTATTGCTGCATACAACTTCGGCCGCAGACTCAAAACACTCAGGGGCCTGACTCCCTACGAATTCATCTGCAAACAGTGGACAGATGAACCTGAACTTTTTAAGATTGATCCGATCCATCAAATGCCGGGACTAAACACCTAATTGAATCTGAAAAAGATTATCCTTCTACTTGGGCAGCAATCACAGCTATTGATCCTAAAATCGGTTGTACTCCTGAAACATTGCGTGTTTGGTATCAAAAATATTTAGATCAACAAAATCCTGTCAAAGTACAAAAGATATCTGATCAAGAAAAAATGAAGGGTAATCCCCCCTAAAATACTAGCTCTTTAAAAGAGGCAGTATTATGCTTTTACAACATGGTGTTTAACTTGAGAAACTGAAGTTAAAACAATCTACTGTAACTCTTCCAGACAGATATGAAATTAATCCACCCCTAGCCCCTTAAACACAGCATCTACCGGATCTGCATAGAAGCTGGTCTGGAACTTGGTAAACAGTTCCACAGGAATCGTTGGGATATCTGCCGCACTACTCATTGGCAAAGCAACCTTCTTGGCACCCGCATCAAAAGCAACTTGCAGACATTCGGCAATACTCTCCACCGGTGTCACAGAACCACCCAAGCTCATATCACCCAGTACCACCATCTGACTTTGTACCGATCGTCCTAACAGGCCAGAAGCAAAAGCCACTAAACTTGGCAGAGCAAGATGGCTGAGCGGGCCGGTATTCTGTAATTCCACCACATGTAAATGGAAATCATGTTCCAGCACCTTACTGCCCCCCGAGATCCGGGATGCATTGGCCTTGAAGTAATCAAAAGCAATCTTGACCTGTTCTTTGGCACTACTTGAATTCCATAAGCCAGATGTCGCCAATTTTCCTGAACCTTTGGTGACTTGCAGTTCTAAGCGGTATAAGCCTGGCATGCCCTTATTACTGAGTCCGATGGTATACAGAAAACCTGGTTTAGCAGGACCTTCGGGAATAAGTCCACCTCCACCCTGCTCTTTTACCGAGACAAAATGCTCTTCTAAGGTGTCATTGTCGATATAGCTGAAATGCACATCATAGAATTCCATCCCTCCAATTTTCTTCAGCTGTTCTTTGACCCGACGGCGCACCTGCAGTGCATATTCCAGGCATTGCCGTACATCTTCTTTGTTAAACTGACCATGTGGGTAGAGCAGCTTCATCAATCCAGAAACCGTCTTGCGAACGGCAATCACATCGCGCTGATTCAGGTTATTACCGAGTTTGAAGTACTTCTCAATGGCATCCGCAAAACTGCGCTTGCGCATTTCCCGGAAGAATTCAGCCAGATAATCAACAATCAGGCCATAACGGTTGGTGAAGAACTCCGGGCGCATCTTGGGAATTTCCCAGCCGGGGATATAAGCATGAAAACGATCGAAGAATGCCGAATCAATCATGGCTTCCGGGAAAGGAGCCAATAGATGACTGGTTTTTACCAAGGATTCAACACTTTGGTTAATATTACCCACAAAAACCATCGAAGCTGAGGCTTCCATCTGTTCACGACCACGGGCAAAAGATCCTGAAGCCATGTAGTCTTTCATGATCTGTACGCCATCTTTGTCCTTAAAGGAAATACCGGCGACTTCATCAAAAGCTACCACATCCCATAAGCCCACCAGACCAATACGGCGGCTACTCATGTTATAGAACAGGTTGGCGACAGTCGTTTGCCCACCGGAGACTAAAATACTATTCGGTGAACACTCTTTGTAAATATGGCTTTTCCCGGTACCGCGTGGTCCCAGTTCACAGACGTTATAGTTATTTTCAACGAATGGAACCATACGCGCTAATAGGTGCCATTGCACGTCCTCTTTTAACGAAGCCGGTTCCATGCCGATCGAACGGATTAAACTCTCGCGCCACTGATCAGTGCTTAATGCTGCTCTGCCACTGAAGAGTTCATCCATATTCATATTCGGCATTTGAATCGGCTTGAGTAAACTCACCCCAAATGGAGAACTAGTCTGTCCTTCTTCAAAATAATAACTGAGCGTAGCAATGACCCAGATACCACCAACAAGTAATTTTTCATACTCTTTGACGATGCCTGCCGAGATTTCGGCATCTTTGATGCCCAGATTACTAAATGATGCTTCGTATTTGTCCTTACGCTCATTCAGCTTTACGGTCACCCGATCAATGACCTTATAACTGCCACGCTCACGAACCAGGGATTTCACCTTCTCAGCTTCATCAGGTCGTACATAGTTCTCTGCCAGAACCGTCTTTACGTTACGTAGTCCCTGTTCAATGATCTCTGGATCATCCGAGGCACAGTACATTCCCAGCAGGTATTCGAGTACATAGACTGGGACATTGGCCCCTTCTTTGATCAGTTTAGTCAGATCCTTACGTACCACCCGCCCAGCAAAGTGTTCATTCAGCAGCTGATCCAGTTCTTTATCGTTAGCAGATTCCATGTAGGCTACGCTCTATCGTTAATTCGTTATCAGAAGAAGTCATCGGTAAATGCCAGATCAATGGTGACCTTATAGCGCTGCATTTCGATATTCAGGTCTTTGTCCTTCAGTACCAGGAAGTAATCTTTCTTACGGTCAAAATCAGTGCCAGACAATGAGAGTCTGACCTGTTTGACCCGATCGGCAACAGAATCGGTAGTGCTATCAAAAGTCAAAGTTTCTTCACTGGAAACTTTGAGATCCCCATCATAAATGGCAATGGATAAAGTCACTGGCATGACCAGCTCACTGACAGCTTCGGTTTGCATCAAATCAAACTTCTGGATGTTATTGACCATCTTCAGCGTGGATTTGGTAGAAATGACCTCAACTTTACGCTTGGTCCGCTGTCCAGCCTTTTCACCACGTAGCTGTTTTACCATCAGTACCGGCACCACAATTTCCTGAGGCATGATGCCGCCATGCACGAAACGTGAGCCTCCTACAAAATGGAAACGGTTCGCCCCTTTTGGAATCCAGAAATCAGTCGCAGATAGTGTGCCTGCCGTAGCTTGGGTTGAGCCTTTCCATGCTTCCTTGCTCTCTGGTAAACCATGCCCAATCACATAGCGTTTTTTGCTCTTCAATGTATTGGCTGGTTTTTCAGTCAAGCTTGAACGATCCGCAGATTCCAGTTTACTTTGCTGGAACAAGAAGCCATGGTCGGCTGTAATCAACAGGGTAGAAATATTGAAGTGCATTAAAATTTTGCGGCTGAGTTCGGTCAGCTCTTCAATGGCATGTTCCACCGCCATAAAGGTTTCTGATTCTGTCGAGGCACTGTCACCGCGTGCATCAATCACGTTGTGATAAACGTAAATCAGCTCATGGTCTTTCAGTGCTTCACGACCTTCATCACGCGACCAGCCTTTTACCATTTCAGCGGTGACTGCCAATCCATTATAGGCCGCCAGAATTTTGGATCGTGCTGCAGTCCCTTTGCTAGATTGCCCATCCACCCATACATCATCACCTGCAGCCTCTTTGTACTCCAAAGTCTGATGCGGCAACAACGAGGCCATGCCAAGTGTGGTGTAACTTGGTACAACACCCAGCTGTGAAGACAAGGTCGCTTCGGAATAACGCTTTTCATTAATACGATCACGCAGCTCTACCGCAGCTTCATAGCGAAAAGCATCACTGATAATTACCACAATACGGCGTTTCGTTGCAGAACTGAGTAAGGGTCTGACGTGGGTATCGTAGAAGTTCTGCTGATTTGGGATATCTGCCACTTTCCAAACATTCAAGCGTTGCTCAGCTTCAACCCGCTCTCCCCAGTTTCGTGCCAAGTGGTCAATAAACCAGTAGGAATAGCAATTTTCGACTTCTTCATCGAGTTTTTTCAGGATATCGACATGAGCGCGTTGAGAAGCAGCACTGTAGTGGCGATAGGCCATATCAAAGCGATACAACTCCTGCTCGTAGGCTTTATACAATGCTTCGCTGGAGTCGAAATAGAACCCAGAATCAAACTGCAGTCGCAGACTGAACAGCTCAATCGCTGCCTGCAACGCTGTATAGACGGTACGGTATTTACGGCGGGTTGCATCGTCCTTATGTTTGGAAGCCCAATAGCCATCCAGACGGGTAGAAATAATCGTTCTGAAATGTTCCAGTTCAGCTTTGGCTGCTGCAGGGATATGACTGGCCAGAGCAACAATGATCTTTTGTTCAATCACTTCAAAGGTCATGACATCGAGCAGCTGCTCCAGATCAAAGGCCCCGACCTTTTCTTGGATCCGCAGTGCATTTGCCACGGTCTGGGAGAGTGTGTCGAAGGTTGGGTAGTATTTGGAGCTGTCTCTCCAGCGCGACAAAAAGGCTCTAGCTGTTGCACGTGAACTGACAGATGACATCACCAGTTCTTGAGCCCATAGCGGTATATCGCCCAGGCTTTCACAGAAGCCCGTGGTCATTAAACGGATAAAGAACGTACCGAGCTTGAATGATGCTTCCCCATTCAATTCTTCAACTGATGCTGGATAACCAATTTCCGCCTGTAATGCGGTGACCAAAGCCGGCACCAGTTGGAATTTTTCCAGTTCAGCAAAGGATTCTGCATTGACTTCCAGAGCCAGGTTCTGCTGTACCATTTCATCTGCCAACGCCAGGACAATATGCATCAGCTCGGCACTGTCGGCCTTGACCACAGCTGCAATCATGGCCATATCCAGATCCTGTGCATCTGCATCAGGCTGGATATAGCGTTTTAAGGTACTCAGACGGGCTTTGGCTTTGAGGAACTCTTCACGTTTGGCCAGATGTTCTCTTAGACTCTGCTGCTGTAAACCCAGCTCATTGAAAATAATCGAGAAACGATCGGCATAGAAGCTGCGAGAATATAGCTTGATGTCCAGTAACCAGTCTTTTTCAGTTTCAGGCTCAGCACTTGGAAAATACAGCAAGTATTTGCCCTGCTGGTCTTGCAGTTCCAGTTTAAGCTTGTAGCCATTATTTTTTCAATGCCGAAGATGACGACTTATTATCAAAAATTTGCCAAATGGATTGATGGAGTTACAGGCGGGATCTTTATCAGTTTTGGCTGTCTGCTGATTCTGAATCGTGATTA
>NZ_VPEU01000076.1:0-6057 GCF_013416975.1 Acinetobacter sp. YH18001
TTTCATTTCCTTTGACATCTTCTCCGACAATATATTGAAAACCCTTACGGTTCAGCTTGTGGCACATACGCTGGTACCAGCCTTTAAAGCCCTGTGTGTCTTCCTCGGGATTATAGTAAAAAGCATTCATCACTGCAGGTAAGCCCAGACCACACACCAGACCCGACAAGAGCACCACAATAAAGGTATAGCCCACCAAGATACTGCTATAAGCCTCTAGCTGAGGAATATTGGCCACCGCCAGAATAAGCGCCAGGGAAATCCCGCCACGCACACCGCCCCAGGACAAAATCGTTAAACTGCCGTTATAGCTTTTTCGGCGTATTTTGGGGAACATGGCAAATGCCAAGTGATTGGCAGCAAAGCGCGCTAAATGTAAAATAATAAATGCCACAATCCCGCCCAAGACCAGACTGGTACTCAGGTCAAGAATAAACAACTCCAAGCCAATCAGAGTAAACAGGAAGGAGTTAATAATCCCTTCAACCGTATGCCAGAAATGGTTCACGTCACCAATATCGGCATCGGCCAGAATTTCTTTCCATTTATTACCGACGATTAAGCCACCAATGACACAGGCAATCGGTGCTGAAGCATGGGCCAATAAAGCAATAAGATAAGAGCCACATGCCAATAAAGCAGTGGTCAGAATCAGTGACTCCATTTCATGCTTGCCACGCAAGATTCTTAATATTGCAAAGCCAAATCCCAGACCAATCAGTACGGCCACCACAATCTCATACAATAAAGTTTGCATGACAGCCAGCACCGTAAAGTTTTCGCCTTGCAGAACATTGAGCAGGGTCATAAATAAGGCGATACACATGGCATCATTAAATAACGATTCGCCTTCCAGCTTGACAATCAGATGATGCGGTGCGCGAACTGAACTCAATACGCCTTTAATGCCGATCGGATCAGTCGCCCCCAAAGCCGCACCAAGTAATAACAACACCAGTAAATCCACATGATTACCAATCAGGAACTGATAGCCATATAAAACTGCACCAAAGAACACCGCACAAAAGACCAGCGCTAAACTTGCCAAAATACCAATCGGTCGCCAATGATTACGTAAATCTGAAACCTTAAACTTCAGTGCAGATGAGGTCAGAATAAAGCAGATCACCCCATTGATCAGAAAATCATAAAAATCGATGTTACGAACAGCCTGCTCGATATTGTCAATATTAATACTAAAGAATGGATTACCTTGTAATAAACTGGCGCCCCATTGCAAAATAAAAACAAAGATGGCCGAAACAATCGGAACACCGATCGCTTGCGGAAAACCTAAAACACGCTTATTAAACATAGTGGTGGCAATGGAAAGTGCAAAGACCACCGTGAGTAGCTGAAGAAAAAAGAAATTTCCCATTCGGTTTCCTAAAGTCGGGCGAGATGGAGCAATATGCGCCGAGCGGCATGGTCAAAATAGAGATTTGAATAGCAGAGCATTAATAAAAAGGCATTCTAGCAAAACAAGTTTAATCCTCTTTTTATCGAATTGAGTTAAGTTTCTTTTCAGTATTTCCGAATGATGATTTAACATACAGATCAGCACTCGGCTTTTGCTTTCCCATCTTTCTATTTTGAATTTTTCTCCCATGCACCAAACTGTCAAAACCATTTTTCGTCTTTGTTTTGCGAGCGTGATTTTTCTGATCACCTTATCCTTATGTTTTACCTGCTTCGCTAAAATTCAGGAGATTCTGCAGGCAGAACAGCATTATCAGCAGGCAACCCGTATTCCCTTGAAAAGTACAACTGGCGAACAGTATGTTTTGGTATCTAATAACCAGCGACCGGACAATGCCATTTTTATTCTGATTGCAGGAAATGGTTATGTGGCCAAAATCAATTGTGAGCATTACAGTGCTTTATGTAGTGATGAGGACAATCAATCACATACCCGTCAAATCCAGAGCGTCCACCTAATTAAAGCAGGAAATCTGTTTTATATTGAAAAAATTCAATTTAGAGATAGCCAGACTGGCAAAGTCACGGCTCTCGAATATACCAACCATGATATGCAGCAGTTCTATCAAAATGACATCAACAATCTCAAATATACGGTCTTTGCCATTGCCTTGTTTGCTTTGGCCGCCTTATTTGTCAGTATCAAGATATTAAGAAATTTCCGGCGTTTTCTGCATAAATAAAAAAGGATTGCCTGCTCCACAGCTGCCCCACAATTGAATTAAGTAGATTTTGGAGATGCGAGTGTGACAAGGAGGTCACACCTTAGCCATCACGACAAGCATGTTGTGTATGGCGAACAAAAGACTTTTGCCTGCTTTTGACCTGTCAAAAGCAGGATTTCATGACTTCACAGATTCAAACTATAACCAAAGTTCAAATGATGAGACAGCAGTGGCACCTGCTCCTTTTTTTATCTGGAAACAAGCTAAATATTTTGGTTAAAGGTATCGCAATTCGAAACCTGACCCGATTTCAAGCCGGTATTAAACCACTGTACACGCTGCGCACTGCTGCCATGGGTAAAGCTGTCCGGTACCACCTGCCCGCGAGCACGTTTCTGTAAATAGTCATCACCAATTTTATGTGCGGCATCCATAGCTTCCTGCACATCTCCCTGTTCCAGAAACTGGGTGCGCTGATGATTATGGTAGGCCCAGACTCCGGCCAGACAGTCTGCCTGCAATTCTTGGCGCACTGAAAGCTGGTTACTCTGTACTTCGCTTGCCTGCTGACGTGCCTGCTGTACTTGAGAGGAAATCCCCAAAATGGTCTGGATATGATGACCTACTTCATGGGCCACCACATAAGCCTGCGCAAAATCTCCGGCCTGATCATTACGGGAGAGTTCGGTGGCATTCTGTTCTCCACCAATCCCCATCTGAGTACGCATATCTTTAAAGAATGCGGTATCGATATAAACTTTCTGGTCTGCCGGACAGTAGAAAGGCCCCATCGCCGCCTGAGCCGTACCACAACCCGAATTCACAATGCCATTGAACAAAACCAGTTTTGGGGGAACATACTGCTGATTTAACTGCTGCTGAAACACCTGAGTCCAGGTATCTTCAGTATCTGCTAGTACGGTGCCGACAAAATCAATCGACTCCTGCTGTTCCGGCGTAGGATTTTCCAGACCCCGTGTTTCCGCCGCACCCGATACGCCTTGGGTGACCTGTTTGGTGGTTTGATAAGCTTGCTGTGGATCGACGCCGAAGAATTTCCAGGCCACAAAAGCCACAATCAACCCGACAATACTGATACCACCAGCTTTGGCACCACCACCGCGACGGTCTTCTACATTACTACTGACACGACGACCTTTCCAACGCATAGTTTTTTTCCTTTTCTTCATCTGCTCAATTTGCAGATATTTTTGCATCTTAAGCTTTTGATGATTTGGGCCAGATTTTTTTAATCAGGCTGATGACCAGCATCACCAGCAGACCCGCTAAAATTCCCACGGCGAAATTAATCAAGGTCGGTGTTACAGCACCTACAATATTTCCGATACTGGGAATATCCTGTACATAGCTAACACTATCTTCAGTAAAGTGGTGAATAACAGGAATAGCATGATTAATAATTCCCCCACCGACCAGGAACATCGCTGCAGTTCCAACAACTGATAAAATTTTCATCAGAATCGGGGCAAATGCCAACAAGCCGCGTCCTATTTGTTGCTTAAAATCGGACTGCTGCTCGGTCAGATGCAGACCGATATCATCCAGTTTGACAATCAGGGCAACAAAACCATAGACCCCGATGGTCATCACGATCGCGATCAGGCTTAAAACGGTAACTTTGGTCAGCATAGAGGCTGCTGCTACCGTCCCCAAGGTAATCACGATAATTTCAGCCGAAAGGATAAAGTCGGTGCGAATCGCGCCTTTGACTTTTTCATTTTCAAACTGGTGCAAATCTGTTTCAGTCTGGATCAGTTGCTCACGGGCCTGTTCAGCATCCTTGGCCTTCGGTGTATGCAAGGTGTGTACGATTTTTTCCACGCCTTCATAACACAGAAACAAACCACCCAGCACCAATAAGGGGTTAATCAGCCAGCCGGCAATAAAGCTGATTAACAAGGCCAGCGGCACTAAAATCAGCTTATTGACAAAAGAACCTTTGGCCACTTTCCAGACTACCGGTAATTCACGATCTGCCCGTACGCCTGACACTTGCTGTGCATTTAAAGCCAGATCATCACCGAGGACGCCTGCTGTTTTTTTGGCTGCCATTTTGCTCATGACAGCCACATCATCCAAGACCGTCGCAATATCATCTAATAATAGTAATAAACTGCTCGCCATACTTATTATCCTTATCATATTTCAGTTTATTTTAATCAAAATTCTTAAAAATATTGTATTCACTTGTTTAATTAATAAGATTTTTTTAATACAGCTTTTTTTCTGGCTGACAATCAAAAACAGAATACCGTACAATATTGCCATTCGTTAAAATACAGCTGTAGTACTGACTACCCTTTGGAATAAATAATGAGTAATCAAGATAATCGTCCAGTGATCTTGACGGGCGACCGTCCTACCGGACAACTTCACCTCGGCCACTTTGTCGGTTCATTACGCTCTCGTGTAGGCTTGCAAGATTCTCACCATCAACACTTGTTACTTGCTGATGCTCAAGCACTCACCGATAATGCCGATAATTTTGAAAAAGTACGTCGTAACATTATTGAAGTGGCAACGGATTATCTGGCTGTCGGTATTGATCCAACTAAAACTACAATTTGTGTTCAGTCATGTTTACCTGCCTTAAACGAACTGACGATGCTTTACCTCAATTTCGTGACGGTGTCACGTTTAGAGCGTAACCCGACCATTAAATCTGAAATCCAGATGCGTGGTTTTGAGCGCGATATTCCAGCGGGTTTCTTGTGCTACCCGGTGGCTCAGGCAGCAGACATTACGGCATTCAAGGCCACTGTTGTTCCTGTGGGTGAAGATCAGATTCCAATGATCGAACAGACCAATGAAATCGTGCGTCGTCTGAACCGTCAAATCGGTCATGACCTGTTACCAGAATGTAAAGCGCTACTGTCTAATGTCGGCCGCCTTCCTGGTTTTGATGGCAAGGCGAAAATGTCAAAATCTTTGGGCAATACCATTGTGCTGGATGCGACAGATAAAGATATTAAAAAAGCCGTCAACGCCATGTATACCGATCCAAATCATCTTCGTGTGGAAGACCCAGGTCAGGTTGAAGGCAATGTAGTATTCACTTATCTGGACGCCTTTGATCCAAATAAAGAAGAACTGGAAGAACTCAAAGCTCATTATCGTCGCGGTGGCTTGGGCGATGGTACGGTGAAAAAACGTCTGGAAGGCATTCTCAAAGAACTGATCGGTCCAATCCGTGAGCGCCGTATTGAACTGGCTAAAGACCCTGACTATATTATGGATATTTTAAAGACCGGAACAGATAAATGTCGTGATATTACCCAGGCGACTTTAGATGAAGTGAAAACCGGTTTAGGTGTATTCCGTTTCTAACATAAAATGATCACCTAAAGCTCTTCATATGAAGGGCTTTTTTATTGCGAGGTGTTTATGCACGATAAAGCAGCAAACTCGCCCATAGAATCTCCATAGTTTTAACCTTAATTAACATCTATTAACATGAATACTGCTGAGTCAAGCCTTATCGGGTCGTATTATAGCTACATACAGTAAGGAATCAGATTTAACTCTCTCCACAGTTAATCTTGATGTAGTTTGAAAAAAACATTCCTTTTTCTACGCAATGATCACCCCAATCATTGCGTTTTTTTTGTCTTTAATTTTATAAAACCTATAAAAATAAAAAATCCTGCCAGATCAGCAGGATTTTAGTCTATTGGATTAGTATTTAAATAGTCCTTTTTCTAATGGAATTTCAATCCCAAGAGAGGCACCACCATCTTGTCCATTTACATCTGAATCACTAACCCAAGCATTAATTATTAATGGCATTTCGGGTCGAATATAATGCGACCATGTCACATCCAGCGCTTTAATTTTATCATCAAAGGCGAAGGCTGCATTGTTTGAAGCAGCACGCTCCGCCTGATTTACATCA
>NZ_VPEU01000077.1:0-6038 GCF_013416975.1 Acinetobacter sp. YH18001
TGTTGTTAGAGGACGATTCTCCACAAGCAGATAACATTGCTGCACAAACACACAAGTATAATGTGTTTAGTGAGTTCTTTGTCACAATTTTCATATTAAAATTGATCCGTTTAATGAAAGGTGGTTTAGGATAATATAGTCTTTATATTATTCAGTGTTTAGGGGTTATTATATTAATTTAAATTTTTATGTATATATTCGAGCATTTAAATTATGTGAATTAATTTTATTATTAATTTAAAAAAATAGATTTGGTTGTTTTTTATTATTAAGCTTGAATTTTATTTCTTATTATAAGTTGAGCTGTAGTTTGTTTTTTTATAAATATGTGACTTGGTTTTGTTTGTGGTTTGTATTTGTGGTGGAGTTTTTCAATACTTTGATATTGGAAGAATTGATCACATAAACTGAGGGAATGTTTAACTATTTTAACTAATTTTATAAATATATATTTTATTTTTAATATAAAAAACAATAATTTAATTTTTATATCTGCTTATAGTGGGTTGTGCGGAAATATTTAGATAATTAAAGAATTATTACTCTATCGGTAATTTGATCAGTTATTTTTATATTAAATTTCTTAGAAATATAAAAAATTGAAATTTATAATTAGATTTTGATCTGTTTTTAAATCAAACTCTTTTTGTATATATAATGCTCAAGTGACACTTAGTGTCTGTTTATGACAATTTTTTAAATCCTCTTATTTTTTTAATAATTTTTTATTTATTTAAAATGAAAATTAGATTTTAAATTTAATTTAAATATTGTATATTTGCTGGATTTTATGTGGCTCTATAATTACTTTTTGTTGAATAAAGCAGAGAAATTATTTAAGCATAAATTAAAAAGGAATGTGCTTGGCTGATATTTTATCTTGGGGACTATGGAAATGAATAAGGTTTATAAAACAGTTTGGAACAAAAATCTAGGTTGTTCACAAGTCACATCTGAATTAAAAAAAGGACATTGTCGAGGGACTAAAAAATCAGCTGAATTCAAACTAAAACCTATTGTACAAACATTATTGGGCTATGCACGACTTTCATTATTCAGCTTGGCATTATTGCCTATTTCTGTAATGGCAAGTATTTACGATGCACAATTGCCTACAGGTGGAAATATTACGGTAGGCTCTGCCCAAATCAGTCAAAATAACAATACACTCAACGTACATCAAAATAGCCAGAACGTTGGAATTAACTGGGATCAATTTAATATCGGTCGTGAAGCGACTGTAAATTTTTATCAACCGAATGCTTCATCGATTGCAGTCAACCGTGTGCTGGACAGTAATGCTAGCAAAATTATGGGGAAACTGAATGCAAACGGACAAGTTTTCTTACTTAACCCGAACGGGGTGATTTTTTCTAAAACTGCCCAAGTAAATGTAGGGGGTATTGTTGCATCTACTTTAAATGTAAACGATGGCGATATTATCAGTGGGAATTTCACATTAAAAAACCAGGGTGGTAAAGGTAAAGTTGAAAACTATGGTTCAGTGATTGCCAATGGTGGAGTCGTTGCCTTTATTGCACCTACTGTCATCAATGCAGGGAATGTCGAGGCTGATCAAGGTGTAATTCATTTTACTGCAGCAGACCAAGTGACTTTGCGTTTGCAAGATGGTGATTTGACTGAATACCAAGTGGATATTGGAACCTTACAAGGTTTAATCGATAACAGCGGTGCAGTTCTTGCTAATAATGGTGCTGTGTATTTAACCGCAAAAGCTCGTGATAATTTAAGTAAAGTAGTGGTCAATCATAGTGGCGTGATTGAAGCCAACCGTCTGACACAAAATGCGAAAGGCGAAATTATTTTATTGGCTGATATGGCAACAGGCATAACTACAGTCAGTGGGTCGCTAAAAGCAGAAGGTCAAAATGGCCAAGATGGTGGCTTTATTGAAACTTCTGCGGCCAATGTGAAAATTGATAAAAATACACAGGTTTCAACGCAATCAACTGAAGGAAAAACCGGAACATGGTTAATTGACCCAACTGATTTCACTATTGAGGGTGGTACGGCGGCAAAAACTGGAAGTGGTATTGGTGCAAAAACATTAGAAAACAATTTACACAGCACTTCGGTCATTATTGAAACACAAAGTACAGGAAATGAAGCGGGGGATATTCATGTCAATGCTGATGTAACGTGGAATAATGCTTCAACCTTAACATTGAAAGCTCACAATGATATTAACGTCAATGCCAACATTACCTCAGAGCATTCAGATGGTAAAGTCGCATTGATTTATGGTCAAAATAATAATCAAGACGCAAATTATCATTTGGCAGATGGTGCAAAGATCAATTTAAAAGCGGGCCAAAACTTCAGTACAAAAAAAGGTGGTGACGCGACAAAAAACTATACCGTCATTACTGAACTGGGCACGGAAGGCTCTGTTACTGCTCAAGACCTACAAGGTATTAATGGTGATCTTGCAGAAAATTATGTACTAGGTGCTGACATTGACGCAAATGCAACCAAAAACTGGGGTGCAGAAGGTGATGCTGGTTTTAATCCACTTGGTAATGAGTTTGATGGTGAGTTTAGCGGTTATTTTGATGGTCTCGGGCATACCGTATCCAATCTGACGATTGATCGTCCTTATAACTTTGGCGTAGGTTTATTTGGTTATCTACAAGATGCTCAAGTACGCAATGTTGGAGTAAAAAATGGTTCCATTCAAGGCGATAGCTTTGTCGGTGGTTTGGTCGGCAACAGTACCAATAGCCTGATTGAAAACAGTTTCAGTCATGCCGATGTAAAAGGTTATGGCACGATCGGTGGTTTGGTTGGGGGGAATTATGACGGTAAAATTCAAGACTCCTATGCCACAGGTGATGTAACGGGTGGGGCATATTCAAGTTATGTCGGAGGTTTGGTTGGCGGTAACGACAATGCCCATATTAAAAATTCATACGCAACAGGAAATGTCACAGGGGATGAGATCGTTGGTGGTCTCGTTGGTGACAATAACAACAATGCCACAATTCAACGAAGTTATACGACTGGAGATGTCACTGGTATACAAAACGTAGGTGGTCTGGCTGGTAATTCATATTATGGTTCCGAAATTAAGGACAGTTATGCAGTAGGAGCTGTGACTGGAGAAACAATTGTTGGCGGTTTAGTGGGTGAGATTCTAGATTCTACATTGAACACTAGTTATGCTGCTGGAAAAGTCACCGTGAATGCACAGGACGCCCAAAGTGGTGGTTTGGTTGCAAAAAATGTCAAAGGCACCGTATTCAATAGTGTTTGGGATAAAGAAAAGACAGGTCAAAGCACCAGTGCAGGTAGTGCTGAAAGCAATGGTTTAGGTAGTGAACAAATGTTTAATGCTGAAAACTATACGGGTTTTGATTTTGATGGTATTTGGAATAATGCAGATAATCAAACAACAGCTTTTCTAAGAGGCCATAAAGGCAGTAACGAAGTTAAGTTGAAAGGTGAGGGTGATATTGCTTACTCGGTGATCCAAAACATTCATCAACTTCAAGCAGTAAATCAAAAATTAGATGGTCACTATATTTTAGGTAATGATATTGATGCGAGGGTAACATCAACTTGGAGTAGTGGTGATGGTCAAGGTTTTGAGTCCTTGGGCAGCACAGACCAAGCCTTTACTGGTGTAATGAATGGTCTAGGCTATCAAATTTCTGATGTCTTTATGCTAAATGAAGGCAAAGATCAAGTTGGTTTGATCGGTGTTAACAAAGGGGCAGTTAAAAATGTTGGTGTAACCGATATTCAAGTTACAGGTCGTAATGATGTTGGTGGTCTTGTCGGTAAAAACCAAGGCTTACTTGAAGGTGTTTACAGTACAGGTGAAGTACGTGGACAAAGTAAAGTGGGTGGTCTTATCGGGAATAATGAGCAAATACTTCAAGCTGTTTACAGTAAAGCCAAGGTAAATGGTCAAGATCAGGTTGGGGGCTTGATTGGTTTAAATAATGCCGATATTCAAGATGTTTATAGCACAGGCAATGTCTCTGGCCAGAGTCAGATCGGTGGCTTGATTGGTCAGCAGGGTATAAATAGCACAGTTAAAAATGCATTTACGATGGGTCGAGTGGAAGGTGTTACCCAAACTGGTGCAGTGGTAGGTCATAACGCAGGTACAGTGACTACGACTTATTGGGATAAAGAGCAGAATACTGCTGGGATTGGTCAAGGTACGGATGAAACGAAAGGCTTAACCACTGACGAGATGAGATCTGCCGATAGTTTTCTATTTTTAGATGAAAATAGCAAATTAGGGGGTACAAGTGCGGTTTGGCGTATATATGAAGGCAAGACAATTCCATTTTTACGTCAGTTTTTAATTAAGATTGATTTAGGTTTAAAAGACAAAAAAACGGTATATAACGGGAAAGAACAATTATTTGCAGATGTTTTAGGTCTGGATACAAATAAATTTGTGGCAGATGGGGAAATCAAGGGGACGAATGCGGGTGAATATAAAGCGACCTATTATTCTAATGATCAGCATGGTTATGACTTTATTGGGAATGAAGGCAGCTTAATTATTGACAAGGCGCAGGTGACTGTCAAAGGCTCGAGTGAAACCGGTAAGATTTATAATGGTCAAACTCAGTCAATGGATAAGCCGAGCTATACCGTAGAAGGTATGGTGAATAGTGAAAATCAGTCGTTGCTTGGTAAAATTGAAGTCAGTGGGGTCTCTGCAAAAGATGCGGGTATCTATAAAAATAAAGTCAGTGGTGAAAATACCGAAACGCAAAACTACGATATTAATTATCAAGATGGTGAATTTGTCATTGCTAAGAAAAAAATTACCGTCACGGCAAATGATGAAACACGTGAATACAATGGTGCTTTACAGCGCATTAATAGTTTCACTGCTGAAGGTTTAGTTGCAGGTGAAACCGAAGATACTATTAGGAATAGTATTAATGCGGTGGCAACCCGCCAAGATGCAGGCATTTACACACATGCTGTGGGTTATGCTAATACAAATGGTAATAATAATTATGATATTTCCTTTAAAAGTGGGACGTATACCATTACTAAAGCTACTGCAACGGTAACGGGAAATAGTCTGAATACAGTTTATGATGGAAAAAATCAAAATGTAAGTGGCTTTAATGTTTCAGGTTTAAAGGGTAATGACCAACAAACCGTATTAGGTGAAATTTTCAATACAGCTGCAAGTGGTCGTAATGCTGGACATTATGAAAATGTCGTTGGTGGTGCTGAATCTTCAAAAAACTATAATATTCTGTATGAAAATGGCATTTTGGATATTGCTAAAAAACAAGTTACAGGCACCATCAGTGCGCAAGATAAAGTCTATGATGGTAGTACCCATGCTGTGTTAAATGGTCAATTACAAGATGTAGTCGAAGGTGACACTGTGAATTTTTTGACTACGGGTCAATTCATAGATAAGAATGCGGGTAAAAACAAAGTTGTGAATGTTATGGGTGAAATTACTGGTGTTGATGCAGCCAATTATGAATTAGTCAGCAACCAACAAACCCAAGCAGATATTGAAAAAGCCAAATTGCAAGTCATTGGTAATAGTCTAACAGCAACCTATAGCGGACAGTCGAACAGTGTGACTGGATTTACAGTTGAAGGTCTGGTAGGCGGTGACACCGAACTGGCATTAACTAATGTTACAGCAACTGGTGCAAGTGGAACTTTGGCAGGTACTTATTACAACAACGTGAGTGGTACTGATCAAAACTATGAATTAGTCTTTACTGCAGGCATGTTAAAGATTGTTGATAATGCTGTCATCCCAGATTTGCCAACGACTCCAGAGCAACCGATAACTCCAGACGAGCCAACAACTCCAGAGCAACCGACAATTCCAGACGAGCCAACAACTCCAGAGCAACCGACAATTCCAGACGAGCCAACGACTCCAGAGCAACCGACAATTCCGGAAGAGCCAACAACTCCAGAGCAACCGACAATTCCAGATGAGCCAACGAATCCGGAAGAGCCAGCGACTCCAGAGCAACCGACAATTCCAGACGAGCCAACGACTCCAGAAG
>NZ_VPEU01000078.1:0-5927 GCF_013416975.1 Acinetobacter sp. YH18001
CAATTGTTGACGACTTCCCAACCGAAGCGGGTGACTTCCAAGACCGTCTAGATGCCTTGACTGATATCGTGATCCCAGCGGTGAACGATACCAACGAAAACGGTACGCCAGATGCGGATGAACTTGCAGCAGTTGAAGACCTTGTTGCAGAGGCAGAAGCAGCATATGCAGCAGCAGATCAAGCGCTTACAGATGCCCTTGCAGATGATGCTGTGACCCAAGCAGAAGTTGATGACTTAACTCAAGCCCTTGCAGATGCACAACAAGCGAAAGCAGATGCACAAGCAGCGGTGGATGCAATTGTTGACGACTTCCCAACCGAAGCGGGTGACTTCCAAGACCGTCTAAATGATTTGACGGATATCGTGATTCCAGCGGTAACCCCAACGCTTAATGCAATTAATGATGAATATGTATTGGATATGGGGCAAGAAGCTTTAATAGAGCGTGATGCTGAAAGTTACAATGACGTAACTTATATTGACCTATTAGGTGGCACAGAAGGTGAAATCTTAGGTGCAGATTTTTCAATCCCACAAGATCCAAATGATGTAGGTCAAGCACATACAGGCAATATCACTATGACAGCTTCACAACAGGATTTTTTATCTGTCGCAGAAGCGTTCCAGCTTATTGTTTATCAAAATGTAGATGGAGTACAAACTGAAGTAGCCCGTATTGGTAACCAAGGTGGAGTTGTTACTCTTAGTGGGGTTGGTATATTAGGAATTGTGAATAATCCAGGTGGTATTTCAGTTACATTGTCTGATCTTCCTGAAGGTGAATACACGGCTGTAGTTGCAAAAGATAGTAGTCTCTTGTCTGATCTTATCTATGGTATTGAGTTAGATAAACTTGGTGGAGAGGAAGCTATCTTAGGTGCATCAAATGAGCAAGCTATTTATAATGCAATTAATGCAGTATTAACTCCAGAGCTAGCTGCACCATTAGTAACTTTGGTTCAAGCAATTTTAGTTCCTGTGAATACGATTGGATTACCAATTTCTAGTGTAGTTAGTCAATTGCTTGATGTTTTACCAGTTGAAGTGATTGATGAGTTAGTTAATCAAGTAGTTGGGCCGCTTGTAACAAATACCTTGACGTTGTATGAAAATACAGACATCACAATCGATGGTACAGAGGAAACTTTCCCTACATATACATTCTCATCAAATGTATTTGAAGATAACGGGAATGGTGTCGATGTTGCACCAGCAGGTACGATTATTAGCGAAATTGATGGAACTCCAGTATCAGGTATTGAAATAATCCAAGGTGATTATGGTGTTCTTGAAATTAATACAGTTACGGGGGCATTTACCTATAAAGTAACAACTGGTGAGGAGGCTCTTGGTAAGACTGAGATCTTCAATTACACGATTCAAAATGGTACTCAAACGGATACTGCTCAAATCATTATCGATATTTCGGGTACAGCATTTGATGACGGTACTTTATTGCCACCAGACTATTTAGATCAGGTCGTTGCAAATGATGATTTGGCGACAGTTCAAAATTATTATGAAGAACCTGGTGATGACATTGGTACAACAGGAGGAGCATCGCAACTATTAGGCGTTGGCTTGGTAGGTATTGATATATCTTTAGGTTCAGAAGTTCCTTTCAACTTTGAAGTTGAACAAAATACAACTTCTGATGTAACGATTGATGTGTCAGGTAGTGTACTAAACTTAGGATTAGGTGTATTAGGATCAATCTTAGGTTTAAATTCACCTCAGTTATTTAATGCTGTACTTGAACGTCGCTATGTGGATGAAAATGACGTTTCACAAGTTGAATATATTGTTGTGCCAAACGCTATTACATTAAACCCAGGAGTGACTTCTACGTATAGCGGTACAGTGACTGTGGAAGATTTACCACCTGGAACATATACACTTGCATTGCAAGAAACCCCACAAAATGTAGGTTTATTACAAAGTATATTGAACGTACTTGATGATGCATTATCTGCACAACTCTTTGGTGGCATCGACTTTACAATTACTGATCAAACCAACAAGTACTTAGGTTCTAACGAAATTGAAGGTAATGTGATCAGCAGTAATGATGGCGCTGACCTCGTTAATTCAACCACTTACGTAAAACTTGTAAGTAATGAGTTAGGTGATGCAGCAGTTGCAATTGATAATGCAAGTACTGTAGTTCAAGGTGCTTACGGTACTTTATACATCTCACCAAATGGTACGTATAAGTATGTTAGTAATGGAGACCTAGCAGACATTGGTAAAGTCGATACCTTTACTTATACAATTCGTGATTTTAATGGTTCAGAAGATACTGCACAGTTAAATATCCGAATTGATGGTGAAGGCTTAATCACTTGGCCAAGTGATCCTACACAAGTAGGTGATGATCAAACGGTAGTAGTGACTGCTACCAATGATGTGAGTGAAGTTGTGACTACCTTGCTATATAACCCAGCTACAGTAATTACAGCAACTGCCCCAACTTTTACAAACATTACCTCTGCTACTGGTACACAAACCATGAGCTTTACGGTAGCTGCTAATGATGGTGTTCAGGCCATTAACTTTAACTTATTATTAGGGGATAACACGAGTATAGCTAATCTTGGACAGTGGCTAACAGGTAATGTTGTTGTGAACCTAAAAAATGGTACAACAACTGTTGGTACTTCATCTTATACTGTTGACACTCCTATTGTTGCTGGTACTCAGAATATACCTGTATCTTTCAATAATTTGGCGTTAAATTCTGGAACTTATACACTAGAATTTGTGTATAGTGGTTTGTCATCAAACGGTCTAGGGGTTGGCGATGCTTTCCCACTAACACAAAGCATTCAAGGTGGCGTTGTTAATTTATCTAAAGTTGACCTAGATGTTTATCAAGCAGTGAATAATGCAGAATTAACTGAAACAGGTAACATCTTCACGGATGGTACGCCAGATACTTTAGGTAATAAGTTCACAACATTAACTATTGGTGGTCAGACACTAACTCAAAGCTCTGGTGATGTGGTGATTACTGGCACGTATGGTAATCTGACCATCAGTGGCGATGGTGAATATAGTTATCAAGCCAATACAGCTACTTATGGTGGTGCTGAAGAGTTTACATATACACTTACTTCTTTATCTGGTGATACTTCAACAGCAACCTTAACAATTGGAGTTGGACGTGAATTCACAAGCACAGCATTTAATGATGTGATCTCTACCAATTCAAATGGTGGTGATACTGTTATTTACGATTTGTTAGAGGCGACTGATGATGCTGGTGGTAATGGTATAGACGTTTGGACAGACTTTAGTCAAGCACAAGGCGATCAAATTGACGTGAGTGCATTATTGGCTGGTCAAGTTGTCACTGCTGAGAACTTAAATGATTTTGTGAGTATAACTTATGATGAGGAAAACTCTACAGTCACTTTAGCGATTGATCGTGACGGTTCAAGTGGTGAATTTAGTCAAACTGAATTGCTTAAACTAACAAATCAATCTTCAGTAATCACATTTGAGGATCTATTACAGAATAATAATATCTTATTCTGATTTAGTGTAATTTCTTTAAAAAAAAGAGGTCCCGAAGGACCTCTTTTTTTATTTAAATTATTGGTAAATATACAAAAAAAAACAAATTATACATAAAATAACATTGCCACTTAATATCTTTCAAGTATCCTGATTTTGATGAAAAATTTTATATAAAATAGATATATATAGGCTGTTATGATTGATACGCAAACTAAATATTTCGAGTTTAAACATAAGTTAATAGAGTGGTTAAATAAAGAATTGGGTTATGAGCATCGAAAGATTTATGTGATTTTTATTTCTTATGGTGATCCAGGCAAGCGTTGTAAGGTATGGAGTTCTGCTGCACCCAATACAAAAACAGCTATAAGTAGAACACTAAAATTTTTAGAAAAGCTATATGAAAAAAACCGAAGTTTACCTGAATTTTTAAAGTTTGATATTGCTGTGAATATTGAGAAAAAATCATGGCAGGATGTTAAAAAAAACCTAAATACCCAATTACATAATAATCATTTTAGAAAGGGTGTAAGTTTTGATTCAAAATTTGATATTTGCTTTTTAGAGCAAGAGTTATATGGTAAAGCCTTAATCCGAGGCATTGTTTATAATGAACCAACGTTTTGGGATCAAGACAATGTTAACCGCGCTATTCGTTCAAAATATCCAACCATCACTAAAACTTTCGAACTGGATAAGCTCGAATATATTTGGGTATTTGATACAGTTTCAGCTCTTTATGAAAATGAAACTATATTGACGTTACAAACATTAGGACCTGTTAATGGGGTACGTGAGCTAACTTCGGGTTTAAAAGATCATGTTCGTTGTATGGTTGAAAAGAATGCAGCGTTTTTACATGGTGAAATCCAGGATGATGGGAAATTTATCTATGGATATTTCCCAGCCTATAATCGTGAAATAAAAAGTTATAATACTGTACGTCATTGCACAGCAGTGTATGCCTTACTTGAAACGTTAGAAGTCGATTATAAAAAAGAATATTTAAGCAAAATTAAATTAGCGATCGAATATGCCATCAAAACCTTTTATAAAGAAGTAAAAGGGCATGGTTTTATGACTGATGGTGAAAATGATAACGAAATTAAACTCGGTTCAAATGCTGCCGCTATTTTTATGTTGGCTAAATATCAGGAAATTACCTCAGATAATAAATATCAAGCTGTTGCTGAAAAATTAGCTGAAGGTATTTTGTATATGGTCGATGATCAGGGGGAGACCACCCATGTACTTGATTATCCGAGTTTAGAAATTAAAGAAAAATTTCGTATCGTTTACTATGATGGAGAGGCTGCTTTAGGCTTGCTGAGATTATATCAAATTAATCAGGATCCAAAGCTATTGCAGACCGTTAAATTAATGTTTGAGCATTTTATAGAAAAAAAATACGATAAATATCATGATCACTGGTTAAGTTACTGTACCAATGAACTTACGAAGATTTGTCCTGAAGAAAGATATTTCGAGTTTGGTTTAAATAATTACTTAAAGCATATGAAGTTTATTGCTGAGCGTAAAACAGCCTATGCCACTTTTTTAGAAATGATGATGTCGGCCTATAAAATGGTTGTGCGTATGCGTGAACAGGGCTTTGAAGAGCTATATGAAAAGTCAAAATTTGAAGAGCTTAAACAGCTGATTGAGCAACGCGTCGAATTTCAAAGAAGTACCGGTTATTTCTATCCTGAAGTTGCGATGTACATGGCAAAACCTGAAAAAATCTTAAATGCATTCTATGTACGTCATGATCGTTTTAGAACACGTATAGATGATCAAGAGCATAATTTGTCTGGGTATGTGGCTTATATTAATTATTTTTCGTAGGTGATAGTCATGTATTTCTTTTTGAGTGCAGGAATTGGAAAAAATCTTACTGGAATTGAACACGCGATTTTAAAGCGTAAAAGAGTTTTCGATAATTGCAGTTTGGCACATAAAATAGTTACGCTAAACTTTAATCCAAATTATGCTGAAAATTTATTATTACATGGTATTGATTCAGGAAGCTTCTTAAACCTATATGACTGTTTTCAAAATCTTATCTTTGCTGAAGAAAAATATAATGGTTTAGATCAATTTCTTTCTAAACTGTCAGGAGATATAAGAGTAGAAATACAAGAAAAAAGTGGTGATGCAAAAATATATATTAATGAGGTTTATACTCTTTATGTCCATTTTTTTGATAATAAAAATATCTCTTATATTAATTACTTTGATGTGAATAGAGTTAAATTTAAAAGAGAAATATATAATAAAAAGGGCTATGTTTAGCGATATTGAGCATTGGCTGTCTGGGTTGTTTTTATTTATTTGGATTTACCTTTTGGTTATTTGATTATCCGCGAGGGGGTAACCTATTCGGCATGCTGCTGGCTGTGCCGGTTT
>NZ_VPEU01000079.1:0-5571 GCF_013416975.1 Acinetobacter sp. YH18001
TTGTGCTGGCGACAATAGCAAGAGTGAACCACCTGATCCCTTCCCGAACTCAGAAGTGAAACCTCTTTGCGCTGATGGTAGTGTGGGGTTACCCATGTGAGAGTAAGTCATCGCCAGCTCATTATTCGAAACACCCCCCTGCATAAGCAGGGGGGTGTTTTTTTGTGTGTGGAGTTTATAATTATTAAGATAAAACTGTCCTTAAAACTTCATCTCATCGCAACTGTCCTGTCATTCACACTGTATTAAATAAAACGTCGACTTTATAAAAAGATGAATAGACGTATGAGAAAAATTTCTTTAAGTTTGCTGGCGGTCTCTGTATTCGCTCTGACGGCATGCAATGAATCCGATGATAAAACCCTTCAGCCTATCGAAAGCGTAACTGAACCAACTTTGGTGTCTTTTGCCAAACTGGATGTAGAGACCTATGCAGAAGGCCTTGATTCAGGACGAGATGTACGTGGGGCAAATGGTATTTTTCCTCCATTTTCAGGCCAGCCTGTACAGGGTTTTTCTGCTGCATTAAAGCAGCCGGATGGAACTTATCTGGTGATGTCGGATAATGGCTTTGGCTCGCAGGATAATTCTTCTGATTATTTATTGCGTTTGCATCATCTTTCTAGCGATTTCAGAACCAAGGCGGGCGGTACAGCAACTGTCAAACATTTATCTTATATTCAGCTTCGTGATCCGAACAAACTGATTCCTTTTGAAATTGTCCATCAGAATACTCAAGAGCGTTTATTGACAGGTGCTGACTTTGATCCGGAATCTATGCAGCGCGCGCCCAATGGCGATATCTGGATTGGAGATGAATTTGGCCCTTATTTATTACATTTTAGTGCAGATGGAATATTAAAAAGCCCACCGATTGCTTTAGCGCATCCATTAGAAGCTGGAACTGAACTCAGATCTCCACAAAATCAGCTAAACAAGGGGACTATCGGTTATATTGAACCTCTGGTACAGCGGAGTGGGGGCTTTGAAGGTATGGCAATTTCCCCCAATGGTCGCTATTTATATCCTTTACTTGAAAAACCTTTATTAAATGCCACGACGCCACAATTAATCATTTCAGAATTTGATCTGGAAAAGAAAGTTTATACTGGAAATTTCTATTATTTTGAGTTGGCTTCGAAAGCCTCTGCAATTGGTGATTTTCAGTTATTTAGTGCCAAAGAAGGTGTGATTATTGAACGTGATGACAGTGAAAATAATCTGGGCGGCTATAAAAAATTAATCAAGGTCAGATTGAATCAATCCGGTGAGTCTGTCGCACGTGAAGAACTGGTTAATTTAATGGATCTGGCCAATCCAGATTTACTTTATGTTCCGGTACGTCCGGGAGATCTTGCCACCGGTCAGCGCTTTGGTTTTCCATTTCAGACCATTGAAGACATTATTATTGAAGGGCCTGATTTAATTACCGTCTTGAATGACAATAACTTTCCCGGTTCAAGTGGTCGTAATCGAAATTTGGCAGATGATAATGAAATTATTCAGATCCGATTAGCTCAAGCATTATATTAATTTCAGTTTTTTCTCAATTTTAAAACGTTCCCTGAGTCTGAGAACTCAGGGATTTTTATATCGAAGAAGTGGCTTGAATTGTTAAGAAATCATTAAAAACTGGACGCATGGGTTTAGAATTTTGAGCAAAGCTTAAGACTTTAGTCGCATATTGCCTGAAAATTAGCTGTGTTGAACTAAGTTGTTGCACGAACATGGCGATAAGAATCATTAAAAATAATAAATAAGAGTTAGTGGCATGTGTCGTGCTGAAAACAACGAATAATAACTCACAGGAGGTGAGTAAAAATGGTAGAAAACACGAAAATGGCAGCAAATACGGTTAGTGTGAATGATGTGATTGATCAGGCAAAATTCACTAAATTTCACTTAAGCATTGTATTGTGGTGTTTGTTTATTGTTCTATTTGACGGGTATGATTTAGCAATTAACGGTGTCGTTCTGCCTCTACTGATGCAGGAGTGGGGCATGAGTGCTGTTGAAGCAGGCATGCTTGCCAGTACAGCACTAGCCGGCATGATGTTTGGTGCCATGCTGTTTGGGATGCTTGCAGACAAAATCGGTCGTAAAAAAGTGATTTTAATTTGTGTCACTTTATTTAGTGCTTTTACATTTTTGGGTGGATTTACCACCACTCCAACAGAGTTTGGTATTTTACGTTTTATTGCCGGCTTGGGCATAGGCGGAGTATTACCTAACCTGGTTGCTTTAACCTCTGAATATGCGCCTAAACGTTTAAAAAGTACACTTGTAACCACCATGTTTAGTGGTTATGCCGTAGGCGGGATTATGGCTGCATTATGTGGTACATGGTTTACCCCAAGTTTTGGTTGGGAAATTATGTTCTTCATTGCAGGTATTCCCTTACTTTTTGTTCCATTGTTTTGGAAGTTCTTACCTGAGTCTCTAACTTTCTTGGTTAAAGAACAAAAAATGAATGAGGCACGTCATTTTATAAAACGAGTTGAGCCAACTGCAGACGTACGAGCAGACACTGAACTGGTTCTAGCCACAGGCGATCAGACACAAAGTGCATCAGTAAAAGCGTTATTTACAGAAAATCGTGCAATGGGAACATTCTTATTCTGGATTGCTTTCTTTATGTGCTTGCTCATGCTTTATGCACTTGGAAGTTGGCTGCCAAAACTCATGATGGCTGCGGGATATTCTTTAGGCAGCAGTTTAATGTTCTTATTAGCACTGAATATTGGTGCCGTGATCGGAACCATTAGCGGTGGTATTCTGGCAGACCGTTTTGACTTTAAACCTGTTCTTATTAGTATGTTAACTGTGGGTGTACTGTCTCTGGTTGGTTTAGGCTTTAACTCTCCAACACCTGTTATTTATTTACTTGTCAGTTTAGCAGGTGCTTCATCTATTGGTACCAGTATCTTGTTATATAGCTATGTTGCTCAATACTATCCTGTTGCAGTACGTTCTACCGGTATTGGTTGGGCTTCTGCTGTGGGGCGTACAGGTGCAATTGTGGGTCCAATTGTGATTGGTATGCTGCTGGGTATGGAATTACCACATAAATGGAATTTCATCGCGGTTGCCATGCCGGGTATTATTGGTATCATCGCTATTTCAATGATTCGTCAACCACAACCCGGTCGCGTTCAGGTGAAACAATTAAAAGCAGCCAAAATTTAAACGATCCTCATAGATTCATTCAGTTTAAAAAACCCCTTTGTCTGAAGGGGTTTTTTATATCTTTAGTATGAAATAAAACCACTCAAAAAAAGTGATTGAGCTAAAAAATCTACAAATTCTGCTTAAATTAAAGTCATTATTATTAATGGCTTAAAATTTAATTTTAATAATAATGTGACATATCACGCAAATAAATGGCATTACATTTGTCATAGCAGAATATCAATTAGTCTTATTGTGCCTTAAATCCCGCTTGCGTATATTGCCTGACATTGAAGATTGCCTTCAATCTTCAACAAAGATGTTATGGACAAGTACTCATGGGAGATGAGAACGATGACAACGGAAAAAATAGATGTAAATTCTGTAGTCGATAATGCGAAATTCACGCCTTTCCACTTCAATGTAGTTGCTTGGTGTTTACTTATTATCTTATTTGATGGCTACGATTTAGCAATCAATGGTGTGGTTTTACCCTTACTGATGCAAGACTGGGGCTTAAGTGCAGTGCAAGCGGGCATGCTTGCAAGTACCGCACTGGCTGGCATGATGTTTGGTGCGATGATCTTCGGTTCCCTCGCGGACAAGATCGGTCGTAAGAAAGTGATCATGATCTGTATTGTATTATTCAGTGGTTTAACTTTTGCGGGTGGCTTTGCCTCAAATCCAACCGAATTCGGTATTTTACGTTTTCTTGCCGGTCTGGGTATTGGTGGGGTCATGCCGAATCTGGTGGCATTGACTTCGGAATATGCGCCACAAAAAATGCGCAGTACCTTGGTAACCACCATGTTTAGTGGTTATGCCGTCGGTGGTGTAATGGCTGCGTTGTTGGGTTCATGGTTTACCCCAAGTTTTGGTTGGGAAATCATGTTCTTTATCGCGGGTATTCCATTATTTTTATTACCAGTGATCTGGAAATTTTTGCCTGAATCGCTGGCATTTATTGTGAAGCAAAACAAGCAGGCTGAAGCACGTCAAATCGTACGTCGTCTGGCACCAAATCTAACGGTTACCGAGAATACAACGCTTACCCTGCCACAGGAAAATGTGCCTGAAGCAGCAAACGTGGTGAGCTTGTTCCGTCGTGGTCGTGCGGTCAATACTTTACTGTTCTGGGTCGCGTTCTTCACTTGTCTGTTAACCATGTATGCGCTTAGTAGCTGGTTACCGAAGTTAATGATGGCAGCTGGCTATTCTATGGACAACAGCTTGATGTTCATGATGGTGATGAACGTTGGTGCGGTTGTGGGTATTGTCGGTGGCGGTATTCTGGCGGATCGTTTCCACTTGAAACCGGTTCTGATGTTCCTCGGTATGATGGGTGCGATTGTGATGAGCTCAATGGGCTTCGCATCTAACCAATTCTTACTTTACATCCTGGTGTTTCTGGCGGGTGCAGCGTCGATTGGTTCACAAATGTTGCTATATAGCTATGTTGCGCAGTTCTACCCGCTTGCGGTACGTTCGACAGGCATTGGCTGGTCTTCTGCGATTGGTCGTATGGGCGCGATTGTAGGGCCGATCCTGATTGGTGGTCTGCTTGGTATGAACCTGCCTGCTTACTTCAACTTTATGGCAGTCGGCTTACCGGTTCTGATTACTGCAATTGCGGTTGCGTTAATCATGCATGACAATGAATCTGAAAAGATTGGTGCAATTGAGCCAGCAGTGTCTAAAGCTTAAAGCTAAGTTTTTAAATAAGAAGCCTCCGAAAGGGGGCTTTATTATTATTATCATTAAATGATAAATTTTAAAAATATTAAAAAAGTGATAAATAAATGAACCTAAATGATCGTTTTAAGAAGTTTGCGGATTCTGAATATGAATCGATAGATGATATACAGGATATTAAATTTATAGGGCGTAAGGCAGATTATTTTGCTTTTGAGCGCTCATGGATTTTGGAAGTCAAATTTTTAGAAAAAGATAGACAGAGTACAATTAATGACTTTACAAATGATCAAGTAGATAAAGATCAGGATTTCCCAGAATTTTTTGGGACTGTACATATTGAAGAGTTGATCCAAAAACATAAAGATCCTAATTTTATTAGAAATAAATTATGTGATTATGCCTCTCGAAATTTGCGATCACTTCTTTCATCAGCAGATAAACAAATCTCTGAAACTAAAAAAGCTATAGGAAAAGATGATTGCACAGGGATATTAGTTCTTCTAAATGAAAGAAATGATTTTCATGATCAAGATTTTATTTACCAAGAAATAAGTCGTCTATTACATAGAAAAGATGAACAAGGCAATTGTTGCGAACGCAGCGCCGCAATAAAGAAACCAATCCTTACGGCATTATTCGGATCGAGCCAGACATGCGTATCTACCGTATTTTTTAAGGCCTCACCACGCGGGTTACGCATCGGCAATG